>NZ_LJHZ01000057.1:0-94256 GCF_001296055.1 Novosphingobium sp. AAP93 | reverse complement strand
CGGAATACACCATCGCCTACACCGGAAATTACACCACGAGCGCGGACGCTAGCTTCGTTTGACCCGTGTAAAGCGGCACCTGACCCAGCGGAGTAACCTATCCTTGAGCAGGTCAGCTCTGGGGGAGAGGCTTCTAATCTGGCATGGGCAGTGGTGAGTGGAGCGACGATGTTATGGCGAACATGCAGGTCAGTGAGGTTCCGGCGCAGGTTCTCGAAGACCTGGCGTTAGACCGGCTACCACCAGTATGGTGATCGAGATCGGCCGCCTGTTTGCTGGCGCGCGCACATATAACGGCTACGAGGACAGGCCGGTCGCGCCGGACCTGCTGCGCGAGCTTTATGATCACGTCAAATGGGGCCCGACAGCCGCCAACACCTGTCCGGCGCGGTTTGTCTTCGTGGCTTCGGATGAGGGCCGGGCCCGGCTTAGCGAATGCGTCAGTCCCGGCAATGTCGCCAAGGTTGGAGAAGCGCCGGTTACGGTGATTGTCGCCGGGGACAGCCGCTTTTATGAGGAAATGCCCAAACTCTTCCCCTCGCGCGATTATCAGTCGGTCTTTGCCGGCAATGATGCCCTGATCGCCGACATGCTGACGCGCAATGTGCCGCTGCAGGGGGCCTATCTGATCATTGCGGCGCGGGCGCTGGGGCTGGACTGTGGGCCGATGTCGGGCTTCGATTCGGCGAAGGTCAACGCAGCCTTTCTGCCCGACGGGCGCTGGCTGGCCAATTTCCTCTGCACTCTGGGCTATGGCCGCGAGGACAGCCTGTTTCCGCGCAACCCGCGTCTGGATTTCGACGATGCTTGTCGCATCGTCTGAGTGAGGGAAAGCCTGGATGGCCGTGATCGATCCTGCCTATCGTGACCGCCTTGATGATTTTGAGCCGCGGCAGATCACGTTGCTGGGTAAGACCAAGCGCGTGCACGTCTCTGGCGGTGGCCCGGCGGTGATCGTGATGTCCGAAATCCCCGGGATCAGCCCCTATGTGGCGCGTTTCGCACGCTGGGTGCGTGATGCCGGGTTCACCGTGTTCATGCCATCGCTGTTCGGTGAAGACGGGGTCCTGCCCGGCAAGGGCAAGGCCATGATGACCTTGGCGCGCGCTTGCATCAGCCAGGAATTCCGCGCCTTTGCCAGCAATGCCTCAAGCCCGGTGACCCAGTGGCTGCGGGCGCTGGCGGCGCAGGCGCACCAGGACTGTGGTGGGCAGGGCGTAGGCGCGATCGGGATGTGCTTCACCGGCAATTTTGCCCTGGCAATGATGCTGGAAAAGGCGGTGATTGCGCCAGTGCTGTCACAACCGTCGTTGCCGATGCACAACCCGGCGGGGCTGGCAATCGATCCGGTGGAATTGGAGCTGGTGAAGGCACGGATGGAGGCGGACGATTTGACCGTGCTAGCCTACCGCTTTGCCGGTGACAGCTACTGCCGGGCCGAACGCTTTGCCGCCTATAGCGAGGCGCTGGGGGATCGTTTCGTCGGCAAGGTGCTGCCCGATTCCGCCGCCAATCCCGATGCCCCGCTCAAGACCCCGCACAGCGTGGTCACGCTGCATCTGATCGATGAAGCCGGCCAGCCGACGGTGCAGGCGCGCGACGAAATCCTCGATTTCTTTCGCGCGCGCCTGCAGCCAGGTCAGTAAGCGCCCGGGGGCGAGATCATGTCGCCGCCTGCGATATTGCGGCCATAGATTTCATAGCCGATCGTCGGGATGTTCTGGATGTGGCGCAGCCCCATCGAGACGTCCTTCCAATAGCGGCTGATCGGCTTTTCAAGCGAGAACGCCGAAGACCCGGCCTGGAACATCAGCGATTCCGACGCCGTGTGGACCAGCTTGACCATCTGAGCACATTGCGCGCGATGCCGCGCCTTGTCCTCAATCGTCAGCTCGCCGTCGGTCAGCCCCACACGGTCAAACTCGCCAACCAGGTGGAACAGGATCAGCTTGGCGGTGTCGAGCATCGCCGCAGCTTCGCCCAGATCGCGCATATAGGCTCCAGAACTGGTGCGCGGGCCGATGATCGTGGTCAGGACCGGCTTCTTGCCGGACTCATCTCGCACGATTTCCAGCATCGCTTCCACTGCGCCGATCAGCTGGGCGATGCCGGTGGTGCGAACCACCGGAACCACGGGCAACAGATCGGACGGCGCGCCGAAGTGGCGCTTGGTCCGGTCGATCTGCCCGGCGCGCTCGTTCATCAGGACCATCTGGCCTTCGGGAATGAACACGTCCTTGGCCACGCTGGTGTCCGATCCGGTGCCCTGCATACCGGTGACGTACCAGCTGTCGGTGATCGTCAGGTCGCTGAAGGGGATATAGCACATCGAGATGCCGGGCACGACGGGGCCATCATAGCCTTCCAGCACCACGCCCTGCTGCGCCCACTTGGACTGGCGTGAACCCGAGGTGTAAGGCCAGGCGCCGTTGATGATCCAGCCGCCATCAACTTTGCGGGCTTTGCCCGGAGGATTGTAGGCTCCGCAAACCGTCGTCGGGCCATTGGCGAATACGGCATCCTGCACGCTATCGGGCGCAAGGCTCGTCACCCAGCTGGTGCCATTGATGATCTGCATGACCCAGCTGATCGCCGGGTCGCCCTTGGCGATCTCGATCTGCATCCGGCAGAAATCGGTGAACGAAAGCCCCACGCCGCCAAGCCGTTTGGGCAAGAGAGCGCTGAGCATCCGGTTATCGAACAGGGCCTTTTCGACCGCCTTGGTTGGCGAGCGTTGGGCCTCGCCGGCAGCCGCCTCGGCCATCAGCAAGGGGCGCATTTCTTTGGCCTTCGCGATCATCGCCTCGGCGGTTGCCTTGTCGGCAAAGCCCGAGAAGTCACTCGTGTCGATTACTGCCGCAGTGGCCATGATTATGTTCCTTTCCTGCTCAATTGCGCGCGGCAGCGATCACCAACGCCCACTTCTGGATGTTGTCTGCCGTATCGTTCCAAAGCTGCTTCCATTCGTCGCTGGCGGGCACCAGCAAGGTGCTGAGCTGATTGCGCACCAGGGTTTCGACAAACCCTTCGCGGTGCATCGGCTCGCCCAGCAGGCCGTCGAGATAGTCAAAGGTCGGCTCTAGGGCCTCGAGCACCGCCTGTTTGTACCGGGCGAAGCGGCTGCGAAAGAAGGCGAGGTGGAACGCGGGTTCCACTTCGAAGACCCGGCCGGGTGAATTCTCCGCAGTGTAACGGTCGTAGAACTGCATCACCGTCCTTAGGCGCAGGATCGGGTCGTCGATGCCCTTGCCGGACTCCCGGATACCGTTTTCAAAGCCGGTGCAGACAAATTCAGCCACGGCGGCCAGCACCTGATCCTTGTTCGAGAAATAGCGGTACAGCGTGCCGCGCGAAACGCCGCTGGCGTCGATGATATCGCTCATCGACAGGCGTTTCACACCCCGGGCCGCGATAGCATCGAGCGCTCCGCTGAGAATGCGGATCACGCTGGGCGAAAGCTCGACCTCGGGGAGGGGCGCTTCGTCGTTCTCGATGACCGCAAGGTTCATGCGGGGCCCTTTTCCATCTCGTCGAGATTGTGCGGAATGCTCACGTATCCCGGCAGGTTCTGCCCGCCATCGACGTTGATCATCTCGCCGGTGATGAACCGCGACATTTCCGAAGCGAGGAAGACCACCACCGGCCCGATATCCTTCTCGGGATCACCCGCCCGCTTGAGCGGGTTGGTCGACGTGGCCATGTCGAGGAATCCGGGCACGTCCTTGACCAGCTGGGCGAAGACCTGACCCATGCCGGTCGGGGCGATCGCGTTGACCCGGATGTTGAACCGGCCCCATTCCACTGCGGCGCTGCGGGTCAGGCCGAGCAGGCCCATCTTGTTGATGTTGTAGTCCGAATGGAGCCAGGCCCCGGTGTCGGCATCGATCGAGTAGAAATTGACGATCGTGCCGCCGCCGCGCTGCTTCATGTGCGGGAAGGCGGCGCGCATGGCCCACCAGGTTCCCCACACACCCATGGCCAAGGTATCGGCCAGCATCTCGTCGGTCTTGTGCTCGAGCAAAACGTTTGGCGAAAGCTGCGAGGCGTTGGTGATCAGGCTATCGAGCCCGCCGAATTCATCGACCGCGCGCTGGACCATGGCTTCGACCTGATCCTTGTCGCGCATGTCGGCGGCCATGCCGATTGCCCGCGTGCCGAACTCGGCCCGGATTTCAGCTGCAACCCGTTCGGTGGCAGCGCCGTCGCGGCCGGTGATCAGCAGGGCGGCGCCCTCTTTGGCCATCGCGCGCGAGATGCCATAGCCAAGCCCCTTGGCTCCGCCGGTGACGATCGCCACTATTCCTTCGAGCAGCTGGCTCATGCAAATTCTCCCACTTTGGCGTCCATTTCCATGCGTTGTTCGCACTTGTCGCGCGTCAACACATAGCCGCGCACGATTCCGTCAGTATCGATGAACTGGTGTTTCGAACCCTGCGCATCGTCGTCCAGGCACTGCCACTGACCCGCCAGACTGCGGGGCGGAGGCAGCAGGTTGATGGGCAGCAGGGTGGTCTTCACTTGCACCGACAGCGGCGGGAAACGGATTTCGGTGGGCGTGCCCAGCGCCGTCGCTGCAATCCCGCGGGCCGCAGCCATGATCGGGGTGACATAGGCGGACAGGCCATGCTCGTATTCGGCGCAATCGCCGATCGCGAACACATGCGGATCGCTGGTCTGCCCATAGGCGTTGACCTTGATGCCCAGGCCCACATCGAGCCCTGCCTCGGCAGCCAGTGCAACATTGGGGCGAAGGCCAACCGCTGAGAGCACCAGATCGGCTTCGATCACTGTGCCATCGTCCAGCGTGGCCACATAGCCGGGGGCAGGCACCTTGTAATCGATCGCGGTGATCCGGCGGCCCAGGTGCCATTCCACCCCTTCGGCGGCCAGGGCATCGCGCACCTTCTCGCCCACGGCGGCGGGCACCAGTTGCGCTAGCGGCAGTGGCAGCAGGTCAACCACCACCGGATGGTAGCCGGAGGAGATCAGGTCATTGGCGAACTCGGTCCCAACCAGTCCCGAGCCCATGATCAACACCCGCCCGCCATCGGGCAGCTCCTTGCGGAGCCGGGCATAGTGCTCCAGCTGGTTGACCGGGATCGCACGGTGCGCGGCTTCGCCATCAAGCGACGGGCGAACCGGCGTGGCCCCCGTTGCCAGCACGAGGGCATCATAAGGCACTGGCCCGCCCGTGGTGAGCAGGGCCTTGCTTGGGCAATCGATGGCCAGCGCCTCCCGGCCGATCCGGGCATCCAGCTTCAGCTGGGCGGCCATCTTTGCGGCGTTCGAGGTGATCAGCGTCTCGGCAGTCTTCCCCTTCGACAGCGCCGTGGACAGGGCCGGCTTCGAATAGAAGTGTCCGTCCTCCAGGGTCACCATCGTCAGCTTCGCATCCGGCGATAGCCGGCGCAGTTCGCGCAGCACGCCAAACCCGGCCAAGCCGCTGCCGACCACAACAATCGAAGAAGGAAGCGCGCTGGCCATGGCGCTTAGAGAAACACCGCGAGGTTCGACATGCCCAGCACGGACTGGTCGACGATGATCTCGCGCCGGGCCAGAACATAGGTCCCGTCCACGTCGCGCCAGACATCGCGCCGCTCGGCGGTCAGCTGCTCGTTGTGCGGATTATCGCCACGGCTGCGTTCGAGATAAAGATAGCTCACCACCTCGTATTCGGAGGCTGCATCGCACTCGGCCACACGGACATTGGTGATGAAGCGGCGGCAGCGTGATGGCGGATCTTCAGCCCAGGCGCTTTTCTGCAGACGGCCAGTGCGCATCAGGATCGAGCCATAGTCATCATCGAAGTGGAACATGGTCCGCATCACGTCGCGGTCCTTGTTCACTCCGGTGCGGGTCATGCGGATCGGTGCCTGGTACACCAGATCGGGCGCCAGCATCGCGACCCAATCATCGAACCGGCGCTCATCGAGCGCAGCGGCTTCGTCATACAGCGTTTCCAGCAGGCGGTTGTAGACTTCGCTGCCCAGCGGCACCCGCCGGCGCGAGACAAGGCCGCGCAGAATTGTGGTGGAATCGGGGGCGGCAGTCGATTTGGTTACCCAGGTCATGTCGTTATCCTCTCGGCGCAACTTGGTTCGCTCGTCAGGCTTGGCTCATCAGCTTGTGGTAGGCGAGCCACCAGTTCCACTGGGTGTCGTCCTTGGTGAAGCCCGGATAGAGCAGGCCGCCACCCTTCCAGCCTTCGGGGCGCTCGTGGCCATGCAGCGCCTGATACTTGAGCGTCATGCCCTTGCTGGCCGCACCGCGCGCATTGCGCATGATCACCGGCCAGACGTCGGCATCATCCTGCTCGATCGTTCCGGAGGTGCCGGTCTGCTGCACCGAGTTCTGCAGCATATCGCGCTTCATCTGCTCGGGCGCGTCCTTCTCAGCGAAGATGAAGTTGACGAACTCAACCTGGTTCGGTCCCTTGGGAACATAGGTGTGCAGCGCCAAAGCGCCTGACGATCCGCCATCGGTGCGCGGGGCGAAAATGAACGCTAGCAGGATGTTGGGGAACATGCCGCCGACCTGTGGCGGGATCGTGGCCAATTGTTCGACCTGATCGGCGGACAGGTTCTTGAACAGCTGCGGGATCATCTCCTTGGTGATCCCCGGCGGGGTCAGCAAATTGAGCCGTTCCTCCACCGACTTGCCCTCGAACGGCACGTCGGCGAACATCTTGAAGGTCTTTTCCGCTTCAAGGCAGCGCAGCGAATGGCCCTGCTCGCATGAGACATCGACGCCGTACATGCCCGGGGCCTGATCGTAGATGGTCTCTGCGGTACCACCCATCACACCGCCCTCCATCAGCGAGCGATGAAGGGTCAGCGTATGGAAGCCGTCCGAGCCCGATTGTTCGCCGGGAATTTTCCAGTTGCAGGGCAGGACAAAGCGCTGCGGCGGCCCCAGCAGCTCCAGGCCGCTGTCGGTCCGGCAGAACAGCTGGTCCATGTAATATTTGATGTCGCCCAGATAGTCGTCGAATGAGGGGCCATCCACGTTCCAGGTGGCGAAGATCAGCCCGCCATAAAGGTGCACGCGGGCCTTCTTCAGGTTCAGCGTCGCCTTGTCGACGTTGTTGCCGTGCATCTTTTCCTTTTCGATCGGCGCACCGATGAAGTCGCCGTTCGGCTTGAAGGCCCAGCCGTGATAAATGCATTGGTGGATCGGCTTGTTGCCGGCCTCGCCCAGACACACGCGCATGCCCCGGTGCGGGCAAACGTTCAGCGATACGTTCACGCTGCCATCACGGTCCCGCGCCACGATCACGTTGTCTTCCGCCATATCACGGACCACGAAGTCGCCGGCCTTTGGGATTTCGCTTTCATGCCCCAGCAGCAGCCAGGTCTTGGCGAAAATCCGCTCCATCTCATGGCTGTAAAGCTCTTCATCGGTCATCACACGGAGCGACACCTCGTTGGTGTCGCGCATGACCAGATCATCGAGGGTGGTGCCATCGCGCAGGGCCAGGCTTGCTTGTTGCAGCATGCTATCATCTCCTCAGCCGGTTTTTTCTCGTTGAATCGCGTTATACATATTGAATGAAAGATGTTCAATATGTAAGTTCGAACCGGAGACGGATGAAAGGAGATGCTGATGTCCGGAGAGGGCAAGCTCAAGGTCGTGATCAACAAGCCTGCATGCTGCGGCTACGGGGTCTGCGCCGACATCTGTCCCGACGTCTACAAGCTGGACGACAACGGCATCGTCTATGTCGAGGACGAGATCGTGCCGGCAGGCCTGGAGGATCTGGCGCGTGAGGGGGCCGAGGCCTGTCCGCAATCGGCGCTCAAGCTGGTGGCCGCCTGATCAACGCCAAGGCCCGGCCTTAGGGCAGAGGCTGTCCCCCTGTCGGGCGAGAGGTTATCGCGCCCGCCATCGCGCCGAAGCAGCAGGCTGCACCTGTGCGAGGACCTCATGCGCCACGATCTGGACCCCCTGTTCGCCCCGTTCCGCTGCGGCTCGCTGACCCTGGCGAATCGCTTCGTCATGTCGCCGATGACCCGCAATTTCAGCCCGAACGGGGTGCCGGTGCCAGGTGTGGCGGACTACTATGCGCGCCGTGCACACATGGGTCTGGTGATCACCGAAGGCGTCGGGCCGGATCACCCGGCAGCTTTGGGGGATGGCACGACCGGCGGGCCAGCTCTGCCTGTGCTTCATGGTGACGCGGCGCTGGCCAGTTGGCGGACCGTCGTCGACGCCGTTCATGCGGCCGGTGGCAAGATCGCCCCGCAGTTGTGGCACATGGGGCCGATCCGACTGGCCGGAACCGGCCCGCATCCGGATGCGCCATCGCTCAGCCCGTCGGGCCTGTGGGGTCCGTTCGATCGGGCGATGGTGCCACCCGACTATCTCGCGGCGGTAATGGCGCCCGGGCAGCCGATGACCGACGATGACATCAGCGCGGTGATCGCGGGCTATGCCCGCAGCGCAGCGAATGCGCATGCGCTGGGTTTCGATGCCATCGCGCTCCACGGCGGCCATGGCTATCTGCTCGACAGCTTCCTGTGGGCGGAGACCAACCAGCGGACCGACCAATGGGGCGGCGATCTGTTGCGGCGCACCGGGCTGGCGCGCGAAGTGGTGCGCGCGATCCGCCAGGTTATCCCGGCGGAAAAGCCGATCATCTATCGCCTCTCGCAGTGGAAGCTTCAGGACTATGGCGCTGCGCTGGCCCAAACGCCCGAGGAGCTAGGACTGATCGCGGGTGCGCTGGCGGATGCTGGGGTCGATATCTTTGACGTGTCGACCCGCCATTTCGATGCTCCTGCCTTCGCTGGATCGGACATGGGCTTGGCGGGCTGGGTAGGTAAGCTGACGGGCAAGCCGGTGATGACAGTCGGCGGCATCGGCTTTGACAAGGATCTGGCAAGCTCGTTCGTCGAGCCGACCACAACGTTCGACAATCTGGAAGAGGTGTCCCGCCGGTTCGCTGCCGGTGAATTCGATCTGGTCGCGATCGGCCGCGCCGCGCTGATGGATGCCGACTGGATCGGCAAGGCGCGCCGCGGCGAACCCTTCAACCCCTTCGATATGTCGGCCTATGGCCGGCTCGAGTGATCAGAAGGCTTCAGACGTGGCATAGAGGTGAATGCGCGCGGCATTGGCATTGCCGGTCTGCTCGCACATGAACAGCACGGCCTTGGCCAAGTCATCTGGCACCATTGGCGGCAGATATTCATCCCAGCCCGGCTGGCCCTTGCTTTTCATCTCGGCAAAGATCTCGGTGGTCGTGGTGCCCGGGGCAATCAGCCCGACGCGCACCCCGCTGCCGACCAGTTCGATCCGCAAGACATCGGTGAAGCGCTCCAGGGCGGCCTTCAGTCCGCCGTAAACACCGGTGCCGGCGGCGGTGAGGCTGGCCCCGATGCTCGAGAGATTGACGATCTGCCCGCTGCCCCGTGCTTTCATGTGGCGCGCGAACAGGATGCTGGCGCGGACCACGGCGGTGTAATTGATCGCGATCAGCGGCTCCAGTTCGGCCAGATCGAAGCTATCGACATGGCTGGTGCGCAGGATGCCGGCATTGTTGACCAGAATATCCACCGAGCCCATCCGCGCCGTAGCGGCGTCCAGCAGGGCCTCGGCGGCGCCAGCTTGACCAAGGTCGAGCGCCAGCGGCACGGCAGCGCCGCCCAGTTCTGCCGCCAGCCCGGTCAGACGGTCCAACCTTCGCGCCACCAGCATGACATTGGCACCAGCCGCGACCAGCCTGCGCGCAGTGGCGGCGCCGATGCCCGATGATGATCCGGTGACAATGGCGTTCTTTCCGCTGAGACTGGTCATCATGGTGCTTTCAGGCGAGGGGGACACGTTCAAGACAGCGTAACGCGCCTCATTCCAGTAGTACGGCATGAAACTGGCGGCGGGCGATCTGCCAACCATTGGCGGTGCGGGTCAGATGGTCGTCATAGTAGCCAATGCCGCGATGCAGCGGCCCGCCTTCATGAATCGGGCAGAGCAGGGCATCGACATAACAGCGCGACTGGACCCCGCCATCGACCGAACGGATCTCGATATTGCTGATCCGGTGAAGCGTGGCGCCGAGATCGGCATGGGCCTGCTTCATGTACTCGGTAATGGCATTGGCGCCGTGCCATTTGCCGAAGCTGCCATAGTCGGCGTCACAGTCAGGCGTGAACAGCGAATGGAACAAGGGCCAGTCGCGCTGGTCGATGCCGGTTGCGTAGGAGATCAGCACGGCCGAGATGGCGCGTTCATCGTGGGCGCTCAATCCCGTGCCGATCCGGATTGCCGTGTTCATTCCCGCACCCCTCGCCGTTCTTGCAATCAGTTCTAGATCGCCGGTCGTGTGGATGGCCCTTCTTTGGATAGGCGGTTTGATTGCGGGTTCGATTTAGTCCGCTGCTTTGGCGGGGGACCGGGCGATGCTGGTATCGAGTCTGTGCATGACGGGGTATGACGGGCCAGCCCCGGGCCTGGACATCTGGCCGGCTCGGCCCGCATTCTGCGATCGCGACATTGCCCGAGCGTCTTTCGCGCACAGCATCGCGATGGCGCGCCGCGCGGACGCCCTCGGGTTCGACTGGGTCAGCGTGTCCGAACACCATTACGCGCCCTATATCCTGACCCCCAATCCCTGCCTGATGGCCGCTGCGCTCAGCCAGGTGACGACCCGCGCGAAGATCGCCTTGCTCGGGCCGCTGGTGCCGCTGGTCAATCCAGTCCGCCTGGCCGAGGAAATTGCCATGCTGGATCAGCTCTCCGGCGGGCGCGTGGTGGTGCTGTTCCTGCGCGGCACGCCCAACGAGCACCGGACCTATGACAGCGATGGCGCCGCTACCCGCGGCATGACGCAGGAGGGGATAGACCTGATCCGCCAGGCCTGGAGCGAAACCGAGCCGATGTCGTGGTCGGGCGAGCATTACCAGTTCAGCACGGTTGCCGTCTGGCCGCGCACCCTGCAGGCGCCGCATCCGCCGATCTACGGCTCGGGCAACAGCGAGGAATCGGTGCGCTTTGCGGCTGAACGGCGGATGGGGATCGCCTTTTCCTTCGCGCCGGTGGAGGTCGTCGCCGACTGGGTCAGGCTGTACCATGCCGAAGCGGCGAAGGCGGGCTGGGAGCCCGGGCCGGAGCAGGTGATTTACCGCGGCATCGCCTATGCCGCCGCGAGCGATGCCGAGGCTCAGGCCGAGATGGGGGCGTTCTTCGGCCGGAAGGCGGCGGAACAGGCGCAGATCCAGCAGGAGACCCTCGGCGGACCGCCGGTGGTTCCGCTGATCACCGAGCCCTATTTCGTCGGCGGGCCCGAGACGTTGAAGGGCCGGTTCGAAGCCTTGCGCGATTGCGGGGTGGGCGTGGTCGATCTGGCCTGGGGCATCGGCGATCCGGCCCAGCGCGAAGCCACGATGGACCGGTTCGCCGCCGACGTCTTGCCCGCGGTGCAGGGGCTATAGGTCTGGCCCGGGCTTACCGCCCGATTGGATAGAACACCGATTTCTCGTGTTGATATTCGCGCAGCCAGTTCGGACCATATTCGCGGCCGATGCCTGACCGCTTGTAGCCGCCGATCGGGGCATAGGACATCGTGCCGGTGCCGCCATTGAGTGCGACACTGCCGGCACGGACCTTCAGCGCCATCGCATAGCCCACGGCCGCGTCGGCGGTTTCGATGGCGCCGTTGAGGCCGTACCGCGAGGCATTGGCAATCGCGATGGCTTCGTCGTCGGTATCGAAGCCGATGATGCAGCCCACAGGCCCAAAGATTTCATCCTGCGCGATGGCCATGTCGTTGGTGACATCGTCAAACAGCGTCATTTCGGTGAAGAAGCCCCCGTCCAGCCCCGCAGGCCGTCCCCCGCCGCACAGCAAGGTCGCCCCGGCCGCCTTGCCCAGAGCGATGTAGTGTTCGACCTTGGTGCGCTGGCTTTCGCGGATCAGCGGCCCCATCGTGACGGTCGGATCGGCAGCATTACCCACCTTGATTTGCGCCGCGATCGCCTTGGCGGTTGCGGCAAAGGCCGGGCGGATGCTGTTGTGCACCAACAGCCGGGTCGGGATCGCGCAGCCTTGCCCGGCGTTGACCGACAGGTAGCCCACCGCCATCGCTGCGGCGCGCTGCACATCGGCATCGTGGCGGACGATCATTGCCGACTTGCCGCCGAGTTCGAGGTGAACCTTTTTCAGCGTTGGTGCGGCCTGCGCCATGATCGCTGCGCCCACCCCTTCGGAACCGGTGAAGGTGACCAGATCGATGCGCGGATCGGTGCACAGCAATTGCCCCTCGGCGATGCCGCCGGTGACGATGTTGAGCACGCCCTTGGGCAGGCCGATCTCGTCGCAGACCTCACCCAGCAGCAGCGCCGAATAGGGGGTGAACTGCGAAGGCTTGAGCACCATCGTGCAGCCGGCGAGCAGGGCGGGCGTGATCTTCGCCAGATTGAGCAGGAACGGAAAGTTGTAGCCGGTGATCGCGCTGACGACGCCGAAGGGCTCACGCACCACGGTCGTGCCGCCGATCGCCTGCGGTCCGCCGGGGATGAACATGTTGGGGGTGATATCGATCGGCAGCCGCTCGTCTTCATCGCGGCGCGCCGATTTGATCGCCGCAACCAGGTGATTGATCGGATTGGCAACCTGCATCCCGTGGGTGATGTGCTGCGCGCAGCCGACTTCGGCCACAATCAGCGCTGCGATATCGGCCTGGCGGGCGCGCAAGGCATCGACCATGCGCTGCATCACGTCGGCACGCTCGTCCATGCTCAGGCCGGGCCACGGACCGTGATCGAACGCGTGCCGCGCGGCCGCGATGGCGGCTTCCACCTGGGCCGTGCTGGCGAGCGGAGCCTCACCGATCGGCGCACCGGTGGCGGGATTGATCACGGGCTCAAGCCCGGCCTCCGGGGCGATCCACTGGCCGTCGATATAAATGCGGTCGATATGCGTGAAGGGAACGGTCATCAGGAAGGCTCTTTCGCAAGGATCATGTCGGCCGCATTCATGGCGATCGCCATGGCCGGGGCATTGGTGTTGCCGGACACCAGCGTGGGCATGATCGAGGTGTCGCAAACCCGGAGGCCGGTGACGCCGCGGACGCGCAGCTGCGGATCGAGCACGCTGTCCTGACTGGCGCCCATCGCGGCGGTTCCGGCGATATGATAGCTGGTGCCGCCCAGCTTGAGCAGGTTGGCGAGGATGTCTTCGTCGCTCTGCATCGCGGCTCCCGTGCCCACTTCCTCGACGATCCACTTCGACAAGGCCGGCTGCTGGCCGATTTTGCGCAGCCATTTGAACAGGTCCAGCGCGGTTTGCCGATCAACCGCCTCGGCAAAATGGTTGGCGTTGATTTCGGGCATCCGCGCCGGATCGGCAGCAACGATGTGGCTCGATCCGCGGCTCTCGGGGCGGGAGAAATAGCCCAGCAGCCGCAGCCCGGGGAAGCTGTCGAGCACAACCTGGCCCTTGGCGTTGATGCCCATCGTCACCAGCATCGAGCCGATCTGGGCATCGGGCCGGTCCAGGTCCGCGCGCGTCTTGATAAAGCCGCCAACCTCGTGCGCGGCATCGGTCATCGGACCGCTGGAGAGCAGGAAATATTGCAGCACCGAGGCGAGCAGCCCGAGGCCCTGCAGCTTCTGGTTGGAGCTTTTGCCGGTCACCCGCCAGTCCAAGGCCACGTAGCGATGCTCGCGCAGGTTCTCGCCCACTTGTGGGCTGTTCACCAGCACCGCGATACCCAGCGCGGTGAGCCTGGCGGGATCGCCGATGCCGGACAGTTCCAGCAGCTTGGGGGATTCGACCGCACCCGCGCTCAGGATGATCTCGCCCCGGCAAAGGACATCGCGGTCGGCCAGCTGCACGCCGCTCGCCCGCTTGCCCTCGAACAGGATCTTCTCGGCCCGAATTCCGGTCAGGATCTTGAGATTGGGCCGCTGACGCGCCGGATCCAGGAAGGCGCGGGCGGCCGAAAAGCGTTTGCCCTTGAAGGTGGTGACCACCTGATAGCCCATGCCCTGGCTCGCCACGACATCGGTGTGGTTCACGTCCTCGACCTCGGGCACGCCCAGCTCACCGGCCGCATCGAGGATAGCCTGACACAGCGGATTGCCCTTGGGGGAGCGTGAAATCTTCAATGGCCCACCCGTGCCGCGCCATTCGTCCGCGCCCAGCACGTGATCTTCCAGCCTGAGGTACTGGGCCCCGATCCGGTCCCAGCCCCAGCCAGTGCAGCCCGCCCGGGCCCAGTCATCATAGTCCTGCGGGCTACCGCGCATATAGACCATGCCGTTGACCGAGCTTGAGCCGCCCACTGTCTGACCCTTGAGCCAGACCTCTTGTGGCTGGTTTCCGGCCGGGGTGACCGGATAGGCAAAGACGTGCGGGTTGGCCGGGTCGAGCAACTTCCCCAGGCCGCGCGGCATGGCGATCAGCGGGCTCTTGTCGTCGGGCCCGCTTTCCAGCAGCAACACCCGGTTGGCGGGGTCGGCGGAGAGACGGTTGGCCAGCACACAGCCGGCGGACCCGGCGCCGACGATGATGTAATCATAACTTTCCGGCACGCTGGTGTTCCTATCCGATCAGATGTCCGCCATCGGCGATCAGCGTCTGGCCCGTGATATAGCTTGCCGCATCCGATGCGAGAAACAGCACGGCGGCGGCGATCTCCTCGGGCCGTCCAGGCCGGCCCAGCGGCGGCATGAATTTGGCGATCACCTCGGGCGGAAAGCCTGGCCCGCTGGCCGTGCCCTGACCCGGCGTGGTGGTGTTGCCTGGGCACACCGCATTCACCCGGATGCCATCCTTGGCCACTTCCATCGCCGCGGACCGCGTGAGCGAGACCACCCCGGCCTTGCTCGCGGCATAGGCCATCAGACTGGGTGCCATCGGATGGAAAGCGCTGTTGGAGGCGATATTGACGATTGCCCCCCGAGTCCCATCCGCGCGCATCACCGCGACGGCTTCGCGGATCCCCAGCATCACCCCGCGCAGATTGATGTCATGGACATGGTCCCAATAGGCCAGATCAGTGTCTTCCAGCATCTTGCGGTGCTGGATGCCGGCGTTGTTGACCAGAATGTCGAGCCGCCCGAACCGGGCCCGTGCGGCCTTGACCAAGGCAACAACGCTGGCTTCGCTCGCCATGTCCACGCCCATCGCTGCAGCATCGCCACCGATGTCCTGGGCGACCGCTGCGGCCTGCTCAGTGCTGATATCGGCCAGCATCACCTTTGCGCCTGCGCCGGCAAAGGCGCGGGCCATGGCTTCGCCCATGCCTTGCGCCGCGCCGGTGACGACCACGGCTTTGCCGCGCAGGTTGTAGAGAGCGTTCAGATCAAGGTGCATCGCCAAATCTCCCGAACCTTGATTGGACCGGCAGGTCTGACCTGCGCGCCTATCCCAAGACGGGTGAGGTTGCATTTTGCCGGCTTAGCCTGCGGCCATGACCACCGCAGAACTCATGCTGGCCGAAGCCGGCCTTGTTGGCGACATCGCCGCTGGCACCATGCCCGGGCTGACGGCGGCACTGGCCGCACTGGATCAGGAAACCGGCATCTCCGCCGATGGCCGCACGCGCGCCCTGGCCCAGTTTCGCGACAATCTGTCGAGGCTGGCGGCCATCGTTGCCGATCGGGCAGCGCACCCGGAGATTGCCGAGATCGCAATCGACCGTCCGGTCTTCATCCTCGGCTTGCCACGCTGCGGCACGTCGATCCTCCATGCCTTGATCGGTGCCGACCCGCAGGTGCGCACGCCGCTGCAATGGGAGGTGGCCGAACCTTCGCCGCCACCCGAGGCGGCGACCTTCGACACCGATCCGCGCGCCGCCGGGTTCGATGCCTATGTCGCCGCCAACTTCACGGGGGCCTGGGCCGACATTCTCAAGGCCCATCCGATCGGTGCGCGGATCCCGCAGGAATGCGGCATGATCCTGGAGACGGCCTTTCAGGGGATCAACCCGACCATGCTGTTCAGCCTGCCGGGCTACTATGACTGGTACCACAAGGCCGATACCAGCTTCGGCTATCAGGTGCACAAGATGTGGCTGCAGCACCTGTCGTGGAGAAATCCGCGCCAGCGCTGGGTGCTCAAGGTCCAGGAACACGCCTATCATTTGGGCGAGCTGATGCGGACTTATCCCGATGCCGTGCTGGTCCAGCCGCATCGCGATCCGGTCACGGTGATGGCCTCGATCTCACGCCTGATCGAGGTGATCCGCTGCGTCAGCTTCACCAGCATCGATCGTGCTGCGCTGGGTCGGGAACTGCTCCACCTTTGGCACGACGGCCAGGTCGCCTCGATGGCCTGGCGCAAGGCCAATCCCCAGGTGCGCGTGCTCGATCTGCGGTTCAAGGACATCGTCGCCGATCCGGTCGCAGCGGTGCGCCAAGTCTATCACCACGCCGGCATGGACTTCACCGCGACAACTGAACAGGCGGTGAGCGACTGGTGGGTGGCAAACCCGTCGGACAAGCACGGCCAGCACCGTTATGAACTCGCGGATTACGGCCTGACCCGCGAACAGGTCGAGACCGTCTATGCCGATTACATACAGACCTACGGCGACTTCCTGTGAGCAGCTGGGATGAGCGGATCGCCGCCTTCGGCACAGCGGCAGAGTTGCTCCCGCTGCTGGCCGATCCGGCCGACCCTCAAGCCGCCGCAGAGGCGGAGCGACTGTTCTGGATGACCCTGGCTTCGGGCTGGTACACCGCCTTTGCCGACGCAGATTTTCCGGACTTCGTTCCGGCCGTCAGCACCCATCTGCATTGCGTCGGCACCAATCCGGACTTCATTTACGGGACCGCCACGATCGACGGCAGTGGCAGTTATGTCCTGCGCGGGGAGCGCGGCGACGGCCTGTTTCTGCTGATGGACATAACGGCTGGTAGCCTCGGTGTGATGGATAAGCCCGGGCGATCGCTGGGCTTGCTCGATTTTGATACTCTGCAGCTGGACGGGCAGGGCCGCTTTTCGCTGCTGCTGAGCGCCGCGCGCCCGGCGGACTGGACAGGCGATTGGCGCCAGCTCGACCCCTCGGCCCGCTCGTTGACGCTGCGCCAGGCAAGCTATGACTGGGGCCATGGCCGCGAGGCGCGCATTGCGATCGAGCGGATCGACCAGGCCCATCAGCCTCGCCGCCGTTCGGCAGAGGAGATCGCCGAACGCCTGTCTGCGCTGGCCGCCTATCCCAAGCGCCTGTCCGGCATGGCGCTGGGCTTCATCGCCGGGCAGCGCGCCAAGGACCTGTGGAACCGGCTGGAACACGATGACTGGGCCGGACAGGGCGGAGTCCAGGGGCAGCACTATTATCAGGGGCTGTTTCGGCTTGAACCGGGCAAGGCCCTGCTGCTCGAAACCGATCTGCCCGAGCAGGTGCGCTACTGGAATGTCCAGCTGTCTGACTTGCTTTGGAACAGCGTGGACTGGATGAACCGCCAGTCCAGCCTGAACGGGGGACAGGCGCGGATCGACCGCGACGGGCGGTTCCGTGCGGTGATCGCGCTCGACGATCCCGGCGTGCCCAACTGGCTGGATCCGGGCGGCAACAGCAAAGGCGCGGTCATGTTGCGCTGGACTGAAGCGAGCAGCGGGCCGCAGCCCAGCTTGCGGCTGGTCGACCTGGCGGATCTGCGGCGGGAATTGCCGGCAGACACGCCCACTATTTCCCAGGAACTGCGCGACAGCCAACTGCGGGCGCGGCGGCGCGGCGTGCAGTGGCGGCGGCGCTGGTAGCGCAGTCGCTGCCCTCAAATCATAACAACATTCGTGAAGGAGCAGAGCGATGCAGAGCCTTTTTCCCGCACCGGTGATCCCGGCTCACGTGCCCGAGGCGCTGGTTCGGCCGTTCCCCTATGTCTTCGGGATGACGACCCAGGAGGATCCCTTCACCCAGTGGGCCCCGGCCGTGCATGAAGGTCCGGCGATCTTTTACACGCCGCACGCCTATCCGGGCGGCACCGGGGCCTGGATCGTTCGCCGGGTAGAGGATCTGCGCAAGATTTATTTCGATACCGAGACCTTCTCCAGCAAGGATTTCTCGCCCTTTTCGAAGCTGGTCGGGGACACCTGGACGAACCTTCCAGTCGAAATCGATCCGCCGCAGCACGCCAAGTACCGCGCGTTCATCAACCCGCTGTTCACGCCCTCCGCCATGACCAAACTGGAAGCGCGCATCCGCGGGTATGCGGCCGATTACATCGAGGCGTTCCGTGAGAGTGGGTCGTGCGAATTCATGGCCGATTTCGCCTTTGAATTCCCGATCAAGGTGTTCCTCGAACTGATGGATTTCCCGCTCAGCAACACCCGGCAATTCCTGGAATGGGAAACCGGGCTGTTGCACGCGATGGACCTCGCCACGATTGCCGATGCCACGCGCAACGTGGTCGGCTTCCTGCGCGAGCAGATCGAGGATCGCCGCAAGAACCCGCGCAGCGATATCATCAGCTATGCGCTCGGTGTTGAGGTCGAAGGCCGCAAGCTCGATGATGATGAATTGGTCGGCTTTGCCTTCAACCTGTTCATCGGCGGGCTGGATACCGTTTCGACCAATATGGGGCACCAGTTCCTGCATCTCGCCCGCAATCCGCAGGATCAGCAGTTCCTCAAGGACAACCCCGCGCGCATTCCCCACGCGATTGATGAAATGATGCGCGGCTATGCGGCGGTCACCACCTTCCGGACCTGCACCAAGGACATCGAATTCGGCGGCGTGCGGATGATGCCGGGCGACAAGGTGGCCATGTCCACCACGCTGGCGGGACGCGATCCGGAGGAGTTCCCCAACCCGGAGCAGATCCGCTTCGATCGCAATCCCCGCCATGTGTCCTGGGGTTTCGGCCCGCACATGTGCGTGGGCATGCACCTGGCCAAGCGCGAGATGCGGATCGCGATCGAGGAGTTTCTGCAGCGCATCCCGACGTTTGGGCTGCAGCCCGGACACGAGATTTCCTATCACCTTGGGATGATCCAGACGGTCGCCCTGCCGCTGGTCTGGTAACAGGCGTTGCCCTAGGCGGCGCCGAGTTTCTCGGTGCCGGAGGTGACCACCCTGTCGCCCATCCGGAGGCGGGCGGCTTCTTCGGCAGCGAGGCCCGGCGAGGAGGGGTGCTGGACGTCGTCCTTGGTCAGCCGCGCGGTGAGCCAGTCCCAATGGGTGACCCGCAGGCTCGTCTGTTCCACGCAGGCGGCGCCGGTCAGAATCCGGCTGTCGCGCCAGGCCTGCCAGGCCGCCGGGTCGTTGACCTTGAAGACGCCCACGTAAGTGTGGCTCGGCGTGGTCGGGATCATCTGGCCATAGGTGCGGTACATCCCGAAGCTGGCGGTCTGCACGCCGGGGCGCCGGGCGGTGAGCGGCAGATAGTCATCGACGTACCAGTCACGGAACGCCGCATCCTGTCCGGGCGCGGCGTTCAGCTGTTCCAGGATCACGCCGCCGGTGTGAGGCACGCCGGGATCATTGTCGCGGAAGGCGAGGGGATAGTAGTGATAGTCCTCGAGCACGGTATCGTCGAAGGCGTCGGTCACCATCATGCGCGTGGTCAGCGCGTTCTCCCAGTGCTCGCGCGAGAACCGCTCGGCATCGAACACGTCGTAGAGCGCCAGGCACTGCCAATCGAAGCTGGCGGGCAGCGCCATCGGCTGGTCCGGGCTTCGGCTGAACCGCTGGGCCGCGATCGAGCCGCGGAAGCGCAGGGCATCGCGAATGTGGATGTTGGTGTACCAATCGTCCAGATCGGCCTCGCGGCCGGGATGGGCCTTGCTCAGCACCACCAGGACCGCCTCGATCATGCGGCTGATCCGGCAGCGCGAGTAAAGGGCAAGGCCGGTGCGCCCATGCTGTCGCGGTATGACATCGGCTGTTTGCCGTCGGTATCGATCACCCCCAGCCGCGCGCCCTGTTCGGCACCGATCAGGGCTTGACCAGTCAGCGCCATCAGGTCCGGATCGCGGTAGAGCGCATCGATCACCAGCCCGGTGAATTCGGGCGTCTCCCAGTGCGGGAGCATCGCCCGGAGGTCCTCCGGGATATGCTCGGGCGGCATCGCGCGCACGGCATCGGTCAGGATGAAGCCCGGCCACAGCGAAACCGCGGCCACGCCATGCGGAGCGAAGTCGATCGCCATATCAGCCATCATCTTGTCGGTGCCGGCCTTGGCCGCACCATAGGCGGGGCCGTGGAAATAGGACACGGCGCCATAGAACGAGATGCTGACGATCAGCCCCTTGCCGGCCTGCGCCATCAAGGGCGCGGCGTGCCAGGCCGCCACGTAGTTCGAGCGCAGACCGACATCGATCATGTCCACCAGCTTGAGCGGCTTTTCCCAGAAGGCCCCGGGCGCGATCAGGAACTCCGGGTAAACCGCTGCCGCATTGTTGACGAGGATATCGAGGCGGCCGAGATCACGCCCGATCTGGGCGAAGGCCGCGGCCACCTGGGCATCGTCGGCATGGTCGCAGGCGATCGCCAGCGGCGTTCCGCCAGCCGCCTCGATCTCGGCCGATACGGCGGCCAGTTCGGCCTTATCGCGCCCGGTGACGCAGACGGTTGCGCCGGTAGAGGCCAGACCTCTGGCCATGCCGCGCCCCAGTCCGCGCGTGGCGCCGGTGACCATTGCTATCGTGCTCATTCGCGGGATCCTCAGGGCTTGCTGCCCTGGGGCAGCGCATAGGCAATCAGCTGGTCGCTGTAGCCGGACAGGATACCGGCATGACCGCCGGCGGCGATGACGACGAACTGGCGACCAGACTTGCTGGACCAGTAGGTCATCGGATTGGCATTGCCTCCGGCCGGAAGCCGGCCCTTCCACAGCTCGCGGCCGGTGCGGACATCAAAAGCCCGGAACATGTGTTCCTGCGTTGCGCCGATGAACGCGAGGCCTGACGCCGTGATCACGGCCCCGCCGATGTTGGGCACGCCCATCGGGATCGGCAGGCCGGTGTGCAGCAACAGCGGCCCGCTGTCGCGCATCGTGCCGAAGGGTTTTTGCCAGAGCAGTTTGCGGGTGTTGAGGTCGACCGCGCTGATCATCCCGTAAGGCGGCTGGGTGCAGGGCGCGACCAGCGGGGAGAGGAACGGCGCAACCGACACTGCATAGGGCGTGCCCGCCTGCGCAACTGGCCCCGCCACATTCTCGAAGCTCGGTTTCGCCACGGGCTTCAGCCCCATGGCGTCCGCTTTGTCGCGCGGAATGAGCTGGCTGTAGGTGATGACATGCGAGGAATTGACGATGGCGATCCGGTTGACCGGATCGACCGCAACGCTGCCCCAGTTGTGCCCCCCCAGCGAACCGGGCCAGGTCACAGTCGGCCGGTCTGCTTCAACCGGGGTCATCGTGCCATCGAACCGGGCTTGCTTGAAGCGCAGGCGACACCAGGCCTGATCGAGCAGGGCCACGCCCCACATCGTTTTCTCGCTGGGCATAGTGCCGCGGAAATTGGGCAGGCCGGTGGAAAAGGGCTGCGTGGGGGATGAGCGCTCGCCGACCGCATTGCTGACCGCAACCTTCTGCTCGATCACTTCGGAGATCGGCTTGCCCGTGCGGCGGTCGAGCAGGAACAGCTCCCCGCGCTTGGTCGGCTGGAGCAGCGCCGGGCGGCCGTCGGCCAGATCGAACAGCACGGGCTGTGAGCCGACATCATAATCCCACAGGTCATGGTGCGTGGTCTGGAAGTGCCAGCGCGGCTTGCCGGTATTGGCATCCAGCGCCACGACAGCGCTGGAATAGCGGTCCATCTCGGGTGTGCGCTGGCCGCCGTAATAGTCCGGCGTGGCATTGCCCATCGGCACGTAGACCAGGCCAAGCGCCGGATCGGCACTCATCACGCTCCAGCTGTTGGGGGTGCCGGGGGTATAGGATTCCCCTGGCCCCGGTTCGCCCGAACGATCTGGCCGGCCAATATCCCAGGCCCAGGCCAGCTTGCCGGTGACCGCATCGTAGGCCCGGATGACACCTGAGGGCTCGCCCCGCATCTGTCCGTCGGTGACCCAGCCGCCCAGCACCAGCTTGCCGGCGATGATCGTGGGCGGGGAGGTGAGGTGGTAGTAGCCCTTTGGGGCCTGCGACATGCCGGTGAGCAGATTGACCGCGCCATCGGTGCCAAAGCTGCTGCAGGGCTGGCCCGTTGCGGCATCGACGGCGAGCAGGCGGCTGTCGATCGTCGCCGTATAGAGGCGCTCGGCGCAGAGCGCCCCCGAGGCAAGGGCGGGGACCCGGTAATGGGTTACGCCCCGGCAGGTTTGGCCGAATATGCCCTCGACATCGCTATGCGCGGCAAAGCGCCAGGCTTGTTTGCCGGTTTCGGCATCGAGTGCGATGATGTCGTTGTAGCCGGTGCAGACATAGACCTTGTCGCCCACTTTCAGGGGCGTGGCTTCGAACGGCGCGGCCTCGCCGCTGGGCTCCTTGCCCAGTGAATAGGTCCAGGCCGGAGCCAGGGCGCCGACATTGGCGGGCGAAATCTGCGCCAGCGCGGAGTAGCGATTACCGCCCGGCGCATTGCCCCAGTTGGTCCAATCGCCATCAGCGGCGTTGGCCGGAGCGGAGGCCAGCTGGGTCAGGTCGGTACCGCCGGTGATCCGGTCGTTCCAGAAGATCCATGCCGTGCCGCCGATCAATCCCGCAAAGGCCAGACTCAGCAAGATACGGCTGAGCCTTGAACTCCGCGGCTCACCCAGCGACCCGCGCACCCACGGGGTCAGCAGCCACAGGCCGATACCCGTCAGCAGGCCCAGCCTGCCGGCGAGCGCCCAACCATCCAGCCCAGCTTCCCACAGCGCCCACAGCAGTGTGCCCGCCCACAGAAAGCCGAACAGTCGCAGCGCGCGGCCAGACTGGCGCCAGAGCAGCCAGGCCGTGCCAATCAAGCAGAGGCCGGCGATCGTGTAATACGGTGATCCACCGGCCAGCCACAACCGGCTGCCCAGCCAGATCAGGCCTGCGGCCAGTGCCAGCAACAGCATGGCCAGCAGGCGGTTCAGCCATGTCATGGCAGGCTGTTCTCGCCGGTCGCGGCAGATGTCACGCCGTCATCGCCTTCACGTAGTCAGGCAGGTTGTGATTGTAGCACTTCTTTTCGTAGAGGCTGGCGATGCGCCAACCCTGCGCCGTGCGCCTGAAGGTGTGGATGTACCAAAGGCCAAAGAAGATCGTTTGCAAGGCGCCGTCATCGCCGGGCACCACCATCGGATTTTGGCAGACGGTGCGCGTTTCCGCCGTGTCCCCGGCAAATATGTACTGCGTCGTCATCACCGCATGCTGGGACATAGGGATGGGGCCAAGGCTAGCGTGCAGGAATTGCTTGATCTCGCTCAGCGAGCCTTTGACCCCGACCATCTCGCTGTAGTCGATGACCGCATCTTCGGTGAAAAACTGGTCGAGTCCGTCAAAATCCTTGTCGTCCACGGCATAGCAATAGCCCACCAGCAGATCCTGAATCTCGAAGCGGTCGGACATTTCCTGCAGCGAAAGGGTCATGGTTCTTGGTATCCTCGCCCGATTTTTCTGTTTCTTTCCTATCAGCGCGACCGACAGGATGGCCTGTCGATTGGTAGGTTGCACCCGGCGCCCCAGACCGGAAAAGCATGGTCGAACCCGGCCACTGGCCGGTGTCCGTTAGAATGCCCGTGCCGCATACCGTCGGCCCTAACTCTGGAGATCACTTATGGCCGGACGTATTCCGCCCTTCACGCTTGAAGACTTCAAACTGTCCTCGGCCAAGCGTGCCGAAATCACTGATGGTTTGACCGAGCGGCAGACGTTCATGGTCACCCAGTGGATGGACCTGCACGACAAGCTGAACGTGGGCGACTGGACCGGCTTCGACCAGTTCATGGACAAGTCTAAGATGACTTACGACAACCCGAACCGCCCTGATCTGGGCACGTTCGAGGAATGGTCAACCTCGCCGATGGCGCTGTTCACCACCTTCCCGCCCAGCGTCTACCGCACGCTGAAGGCCTGGGGCAAAGGGGACGACGAGATCTGCGTGCTGTGCCATCACCATGGCAAGCACACCGGCGGCCCCTACATGGGGGTCCAGCCGACCGGCAATCAGCTCGACGTGCTGTGGTTCAGCTGGATCAAGTTCGAAGGTGACAAGATCGTCCACATCTATTCGATCTCGGACGTTCTTTCGATGCTGATCGATCTTGAAGTGATCGCCGCGCCGCAGCCGGTCGATCCTTACAAGTAAGCTTCCGAGTCGGTTGAGTGGTAGTTGGGGGAAGGCTTGCGGGCCTTCCCCCTTTTTTCAGTCCAATGGGCTGGGAGCAAAAGCGTAAGCGCCGCCGCGCTCGATCGACCGGCGAAACGCCGGGCGGGCATAAAGCCGGGCTTGCCAGGCTTCGATCACCGGATGGCCTGAAAATGCCCCCACGGCCTTGGCCAGCTCGGGGATGAAACTCATCTGGATGTCGGCGGCCGTGAACAGATCGCCCATCAACCAGGTCCGCTCGCCCAGGAGCAGGTCGATAAAGCGCAGCGCGTGCTCGAGCTCGGCGGTGGCGGCCAGGTCGAGCGGTTCGCCGACGAGCTTGAAAGCTCGGGCATAGACTTTGAACATCACCGGGTTCATTCCGGCCGAGACCGCGAAATAGAGGCATTCGAGGAACCGCGTCGCGTCTGGGCCCGCCGGGTCTGGGGCCAGGCGGCCTTTGCCATAGCGCGTCAGCAGATACTGGGTGATGGCCCCGGATTCGCTCAGCAGCTGGCCGTCATCATCCAGCACGGGCGACTTGCCGAGCGGGTGGAGTGCCTTGAGCGCCGGCGGTCCCAGCAGGGTGACCGGATCGCGCTGATAGCAGACAAGCTCATAGGGCAGGCCCAGCTCTTCGAGCAGCCAGACGATCTTTTGCGAACGCGAGTTGTTGAGGTGGTGGAGGGTCAGCATGGCCTTACATCGCCGCCGCAAGAGCTTCGGCCGAAATGCCCATTTGCCGCATCACGTCACCCGTGTCCCAATATTCGCGCCAGCCCGCGATGTCGCCGTGATCGTTGAACTCGAAGACGGCGCAGACGCGCGAACCCACCTTGCGGTCGCCAGCATACAGGGTCACGTGATCGGTCCGCTCGGTGAAGACGAACCGGCCCATGGCGGCGGAGGCATGGATCTCGCAGGCGCACTCGTAATAGGTCTGGTACTGCTTCTCGAGGGCTGAGGCGATTGCGGCCCGCCCAACCATGCGTTCGGTTGCCGGCACCAGCGGCTGATAGTAGCCATCCTCGGCAAAATAGGCGGCGAGCCCAGCAAAATCGGGGGTTCCCGCAACGTGGAAGGCATCCAGAAAGGCCAGGACGCGGGCATGGTTGGCTTCGCTCACAGACTGAATCCTCCATCTACGATCAGGGTCTGGCCGGTAATGTAGCGGGCCCGGTCCGAGGCGAGGAAGGCGACCGCCTCACCGATGTCGTCGCCCGCGCCGAACGACTGTAGCGCAATCCGTTTGCGCTGTGCTTCCCATACTTCGGGCGTGAACAGATCGGCCATGAAGGCCGCACCGAGGCCGGCGGCGATGATCCCGGGAGCGACCATGTTGGCCCTGATCCCGAAGCGCCCTTCCTCCTTGGCCACTGCGCGCCCGAGCGCCGCCATGGCCGCTTTGGGCACTGAGGACAGCGCATCTCCGGGCGGAAACACCGTGTTGGCAACCGTGGTGAGAATGACGAAGTTTCCGCCGCCCTGTTCACGAAACACTGGCAGGGTTTCTGCGACCACGCGGGTCAGGCCGATCAGCTCGGCCTCGATGACTTCGCGCCATTGCGCCTCGCCAACCTTGCTCACAAAAGGCTGCTCGATTGCCACGCCCGAAGCAAACACCATTGTGCCGATCCGGCCGAAATGGGCCCGTGCCTGCTTGATTGCGGAGGCTACGGAGCCGGGATCGGTGACGTCGCAGGGAACGGGCAGGCCGTGGCAGTGTGGGCCTAGCTCCTCGGCTAGGATTGTAGCTTTGTCGGCGCTGGTGCGATAACCGAGCGCCACACCGTCCCATTCCCGCGCGAGCGCAAGCGCACAGGCGCGGCCGAGGCCGCCGGTCGCACCGACCACGAATGCGGCACGGCCATTCATCCGCTGCGCTGCACCCTCAGTCATGCTGCGACCCTCTCCGGCGTTTGCTCCAGCCAGTCCAGCAAGTCGGCAGCAAAGCCATCGTTACGGTCGGCCGTGAACATATGCCCGACTCCCTTTGCAACGACCACCTTCAGTTGTGGGGTCAGTTCGCGGAAGCGGTCAACGCCTTGGTCCGTCAGGAGGTGGCTCAATTCGGCGCGCACCAACACGATCGGTGACGTCATGCGGGCGGCAGCGGCCAGGATGGCCTCGCCCTCGCTGGGCGGATGCAGGAATTCGGCTCGCCCGGTGGCGGGATCCCAGCGCCAATGCCAGCGTCCTGCGGCGTCCTGGCGCATCGCGCGGGCGAGACGGGTGCTATCGCTCAAGCGGGGTTGATCGAGATGCCGGGCGAGGGAATCGGCAGCCTGATCGAGCGTGGGAAAGCCGGCCTCGCCTTCCGAAAAGAAAGCGCGAATGCCATCCACGCCCTGGTCGCGCATCAGCGGCGCAACATCGGCCAGCACAACCAGTCTGACCCGCGACGGATGACGTGATCCGCCGACCAATGAGGCCTGCCCGCCACGTGACGCGCCGACCAGCGTGACCGGGCGGCTGAACTGCCCGAGCAGGGCTTCGACGTCGCGTCCGAAGGCCTCCAGAAGATAGTCGCCATCGGCGGCCCAGGCGCTGTCACCATGGCCGCGCAGGTCGAAGGTCGCGCCGTAATAGCCACTGTCCCCCACGATCCGGGCCGATCCGCGCCAGGCGTTGCGGCTTTGCCCGCCGCCATGAAAAAAGAGGACAGGCGGAGCTGCCGGATCGCCAAAGGCTTCGCCGACCAGTTCCAGCCCGTCCCCTCTGAAACGAACGATCGTTCCGGACAAATCAGCCAGCCGTAATCGGTACGGTTTCAGCGTGGGATGGGTGCTCGCCCGGGCCCTTGTAAGCAAACTTGTTGGGGGCGTGGTGCCACAGACCATCGTCGCGGCTTTCATAAGGCGAAGCCACTTCGATCAGGCAGCCATGGGTGGACTGCGCGCCGACCCAGCTCCACTTCTGCCAGGTCATGTCCGGATCGTTGTACGTTACGCCGTCACCGGGCAGGCTGATCCCTTCGGCCTTCAGTTTCGCCATGGCCGCGGGGACATCGTCCGTGGTGAAGCACAGGTGGTGAACGTGCTCGCCGACCTTCTCCAGGCGGCGGCCCATCGGCGTGCCCGGAGCCGGCTGGATCAGCTGGATTTCCGTTGAATTCTCGTTGACGAAAGTGGCCCACTTCATGCCAACATCCGCCCCGCTGGAGAATTCGTCATAGCGAACGATGCGCTTTTCGAGCGATTCCGGGTCGAGCACGCGCAGGATCTTGGTCCAGTCCTCAACCGCCTTGTCGAGATCGCGAATAACCATGCATACATGGGCAAAAGGTCCGCTGGGCATCAAAGTTCTCCTTGGAATCAGATAATAAGGGTGGCCGTGCCGCTGTTGACCGTTCCGCGATCAGCGACATCGAGCTTGAATTCGCAAGACACGCGATTGCCATCGATGGCTGTTACCGTACCCGAGGCTGTCAGGTGATCGCCTTCATAAACGTTGTCCAGGAACCGGGAATCCATCGCCTCGATCCGGCAGCCCGGAAAAGCCGCCATCAGCATGTTCATCATGAAGGCAACGTTCATCGGACCCTGATTGATCCGCTTGTCACCCAGTCCCTTGGCTTTGACCACGGCCACATCAAGGTGGATTGGATTGGGATCAGCCAGAAACACCGCCCATTGCTTCATCGCATCGGGACTGGCGTTGGGAACGATAAACGAGGGTAGAGCGTCTCCGACCGCATAGCTCATGCCGCCAACTCCTTGCGCGGGAGGACCCAGACATTATCGGTTTCCAGCAGTGGATCTCCGCCAGCAGCCGGATGAAGGCGCAGGCGATAGGTCAACACGTCCATCACCCCGAGCTTGCGGCTCTGTTTTCGCACGAGACTGAGGATTTCACCGGAAACCTTGTAACTCTCACCGACCATCAGCGGTGCGGCAAAGCGCACACCGGACGATCCCATCATCGGGCCGTCCTCGACATCGAACTCGCAGGTCTCACAAACACCGGCGACTGTCTTGCCCATCGCCACCTGAGTGGCGAGGTAATAGTAGATCGGGTGCGCGCTGCCATCGGCGGCCGGCTCCACACCGGTCGAGCGGCACAGCGCGGCGTTCTCGTCCGCGCTGATCGTGAACACCTTGGTGCCGTCGAGCGAGACACCGGCCACGGCCGGGGCGGGGGGCAGTTCGTCCATCAGGTGCAGCCTCTTCAGAACGAGCGGGGCAGGCCGAGGTTTTCGGCAATGGAGTTGCGCACCATCTCATTCGAGATCGGCGTCATGCGCAGGATCCGGTGGTCGCGCCAATAGCGCTGCATGTCGGTTTCGGCCGAATAGCCCATCCCGCCCAGGATCTGGATGCCAAGGTCAGCCGCCTCGACCGCGCGTTCCGTGGCGACCATCTTGAGCATATTGGCCTCGTTGCCGCAGGGCATGCCCTTGGCCTGCATCCAGGCCACGTTGTAGAGCAGCAGCTCGACCAGCTTTTGCGACGTGGCGATATCCGCAACGTAGTGCTGGAGGATCTGGAACTGGCCGATCGGTTTGCCGAAGGCGTGGCGATGCTTCATGTAGTCGAGCGCGTCTTCCAGCACGCCATCGATGGCGCCAAGACACTGCGCGCCGACCATGATCCGTTCGTTGTTAAGGCTGGGCAGCATGGCGCCCCAGGCGTTATGCGGGGCACCCAGCACATCGCTATCCGGCACGAACACGTTGTCATAGCTGACCGAGCAGCTGCCCATCGCCCGCATGCCCAGTTTGGGCAGCAGGGTCGCCGTGATCCCAGGCGACTTCCCGTCAACGAAGAAAGCCGTCAGGCCATGGTGCTTCTTGGCCGCGTTGCGATCGGATCGGGCCAGGACCAGCAGGCGGTCTGCGACCCTGGCAGCCGTGGTCCACATCTTGGCGCCGTTGATCACCCAGCCGCCATCGACCTTATCGGCAAAGGTCTTCATCGCCCCCAGCACATCCGTGCCGCCATCGGGCTCGGTCATCGAGAGCGACACGCGCAGGTTCCCGGCGGCCATTTCGGGCAACCACTTGCGGCGCTGCTCTTCGGTCCCGGCAACGGTCAGCGTCTTGGCCCCGCCAAATGAGGTGAGGCCCCAGACCCACAGCAGTCCGCCTGCGGTGCGCGCCATCTCGCGCGCGAAGATCATCTGCATGACCACGTCGCCGCCCAGACCGCCATATTCTTCAGGGATACCGATCCCGAAGAAGCCTTGCTCCTTGAGCTTGTCCCAGATGACGAAGGGGTAGTTTTCCTCGTCAGCCTCAAGCTGGCGCATGAGGTCCTTGGGAAGTTCTGTGGTCACCCAGCGGCGCACGATGTCGCGAAAGGCTGACTGCTCTTCGGTAAGGTCAAAGTCCATTGTCTGGCCATGCCGCGTCAAAAGCCGCTTGCCACCTATCCAAAGTCGGGAAAATCAGATCGACAGCCCGCCTTCGACCGCAATCACCGAGCCGGTCACATAGGCGCCCGCGCGCGAAGCGAGGTAGATCGCGGCGCCCGCGACATCCTCTGGCGTACCCGTGCGGCCGCGCGGCACCGCTGATTCGACCATCCGGCGCATGGCATCGTCCGTGATCACCGTCATCTCGCTTTCGAAGAAGCCCGGGGCGATGGCATTGACCGTGACGTTCTCGCTCGCCAGCCGCTTGGCGAGCGACTTGGTCAACCAGTGGATCGCGCCTTTCGAGGCCTGATAGCTGTAAACTTCGCGCGGCCCGATCTTGAGTGCGCCGACCGAGCCGATGTTGATCACCGCCGATGGCCGCTCAGCCGTGCCGCCGGCGCGGAGCAGCGGCAGCAGCTTTTGCAACAGGAAGAACGGCGTTTTCAGGTTGAGCTCGAGCACATCATCCCACTGGTCCTCGCTGAAACTGTCCAGCGGGGCATCGCTCAGCGTACCGGCATTGTTGACCAGGATATGCAACGCCGCCTCGCGGGCGGTGATCTCGCCAACGAGCTTGCCGATGCCTTCCAGTGTCGAAACATCGCCGGCCAGCCCGATCACATCGCCCGGAATCGAGGCCGCTGCGCTGGCAACCTTTTCGGCATTGCGGGCGCAGATATAGACCCGCGCACCCGCTGCGCCGAGGCCGGTTGCGATCATCCGGCCGATGCCCGCGCTTCCTCCGGTTACCAAAGCCACGCGGCCCTTGACCGAGAACAGTCCCGAAATATCCATCAGCCGGCAATCGTCAGGATGATCTCGCAAACCCCCTCAGGGTCGCCGACATTGAAGGCGTGGTCACCCGGATGCTCGTGCATGGTCCAGCCCAGTGCCCGGGCGCGATCGTGCATGGCTGTCATGATCGTGTGCTCAGCGGCCACATAGTCGGCTGGATGCCGGACCGATTCCGCGCCCACCGCCATCGCACAGCTGGTCGCGCGCATCGGCTGGTCCGACAGGTGATCGAGCAGCCACTTTTCGCGATCGGGCGCCATCAGGTGAGGATGAGCCTTGGCCATCTCTCGCTGCTGGAGATGAACCCCCGAGCCGATCGGGCCTTCACCTGCTGAAAGCATCGCATCCAGCCCGGCGGCTTCGGCCTCGCTGGCAAAGCCCATCAGCGAGGCGATGCGTTCGCCGGCATGGGCGACGATCGCGTCGAGGAAAATGACCCGGGCAACCCGGTCACCCGCTTGCGCCAGCACGCCGGGCGCGACGGTTCCCGCATAGGAGTGTGCGACCAAAACCACGTCTTGCAGATCTTCGTACTTCAGCACGTTGACCACATCGAGCACGTGGACATCATTCCCCGCGCTACGGCTGATCAGGTGCTCACGCTCGCCGAAGCCGGTGAAGGTCGGGGTGAAGACCGTGTGGCCCTTGGCTTCGAGAATCTCGCGACAGAACTTCCAGGTCCAGCCACCCATGCCGCCACCGTGCATCAGAACAAAGGTCGTCATCGCTCAGTCTCCGGCCGGTTCGCTGTTGTCGATAAAGCCCTCGGGCAGGTTGGGGCCCCAGAGGTAGAAGCTGTCGCCGGGATCGTGGCCCGGGTTCGAAGGCCAGTCGCAATCGGCCGGGATATAATCGATATCGGCCGAAAACTCGGCATGGCTACCCCATGGGTCGCTGGCATAGTAGAAGTAATTGCCCCCCAGCACGTGGCGGCCGACGCCCCAGCCCCTGGTGTAGCCGGCGCGGAGCATCTGCGCCGAACCGAGGCCGACCTCCTGCACCGATCCCACATCCCAGCTGCTGTGGTGCAGCCCGCGATGGGTGGACGTGACCAGCGCCAGCAGATGATGGTCACTGCCGTGGGCCCCATGCAGGAAGGCAACCACCGGGCCACTGCCATCGGACAGGCGCAGGCCCAGTGTTTGTTCATACCAGGCGGTCGCGGCGATCACATCCGAGGTGTAGATCGCAAAGTGCGACAGGTGCCGCGGCAGCGTTTTCGGTGCAACCGAGTTGAACACCGCACCGCTCTCGCCGGCCGCGGTCGAATGGGTAACAAAGCTGCTCTTGGCCATCGGCGACACTTTGTCGGCCACCCGGATATTGAGCAGGAGACCATCGAAACCGGCAAACCAGATCCCTTCTTCAGTTGCGCCAGCGGGAGCAGCGATCCGCTTGACACCAGCAGCGTCCAGATGGGCAGCAAAGGCTGCTTCGTCTTCGGCATAGATGCCAAAGCAGATGTAGTGCAGCCGCATGGCTGCTGCCGGGTGCAGGCGTGCCCAGCAGTGAGGGTTGCCGAAGGTGTAAAGCGCCAAACCGCCCGCCTCATCGTGTACGTCCAGCCCGAACGCCTCATAAAAACGCCGTGCTTCGGCCAGATCGGGCACTTGCTGTGCGAAATGGTCAATCGAATGCACGGCCAGAACGTTCGGGCGCTTCATCACTCTCTCTCCTGCACGCTGGCCTCTCCATCAGGAGAGGCCATGTCATTGTTATTCAGCTACAATCGGATTGCGGAGCAGGCCGATCTGTTCGATCTCCACCTCGCAGACATCGCCCGCCTTCATGAACAGCGGGGGCGTGCGGGCCAGCCCGATCCCGCCCGGTGTACCCATGACCAGCACGTCGCCCGCCTCGAGCGTCATGAAGCCGGAGAGCAGGGATATCGTGCGTGCCACGTCAAAGATCAGTTCGCCGGTGTTCGAGCTCTGCATCACCTGCCCATTGACCCGGCATTCGATTTTGAGGCCGGCCGCGCCCGCCGGCAGTTCATCCGGGGTCACCAGCCAGGGGCCGAAAGCGCCGGTATCGTCAAAGTTCTTGCCGGCGGTCCACTGCGGCGTGCGCAGCTGATAATCGCGGATCGAGCCATCGTTGAACGCCGAGTAACCGGCCACGTGACTAAGGGCATCGGCCTCGGAGATGGCCTTGCCGCCCTTGCCGATCACAGCCACCATCTCAGCCTCCCAATCCAGCTGGGTGGAGACCTTGGGCAGAATGATCGGAGCGCCGTGACCGATCAGGCTGGACGGGAAGCGGGCGAACAGCACCGGGAAGTCCGGAATGCCAAGCCCCGATTCCAAGGCGTGATCGCGATAATTCAGGCCCAGGCAGATGATCTTGGACGGGCGGACGAGCGGGGGAAGAAAGGTCAGGTCCGCTTCGTTGACCGTCTCTCCTGCTGCGGCCTTGGCACCGGCATCGGCCAGGGTGCCAGCGGCGATATGATGATCGAGATCGGCCAGGTCAGCACCATAGGCGATCGTGACCTTGCCATCCGATTTTGCCGCGAGGCCGAGCGTTCCATTCAGGGTTACACGAGCGAGGCGCATGATAGTCTCCAAAATATCGGGGGTTAGGTGCTGGCCTTTTGACCGGTTCCGCCACCGGTGGCCGGCATCAGATTGTTGCTCATCCCGCCATCGACCAGAATATCGATGCCAGTGATGTGGCTGGCCTGGGGGCCGATCAGGAACAGGATGGCATTGGCCACATCGTCGGCCATGCCCAGCTTGCGCAGCGGGATCATCGCTTCGCGCGCCGCGCGGCGATCGGCGTCGGAATAACCGGCCTGGGTCATCGGCGTGTAGGTCGGACCGGGCGAGACGCTGTTGCAGCGGATGCCGTCTGGACCCCATTCGAGCGCCAACTGGCGGATCAGCATCAGGAGCGCCGCCTTGCTGGGCGAATAGAAGCCCAGACCCGGCGTCGGCTGGGTGGCCGACATCGAAGCCGTGGCGACAAAGGCGCCGCGGCTTGCGGCGAGATGTGGATGGGCCGCCTTGGCCAGCAGCCAGGCGGCGCGCACGTTGACCGCGAAGATACGGTCAAATTGCTCGGCGGTCTGGTCGACCAGCGCAGCGCCCGCTATGATCCCAGCATTGCTGACGACGGCATCGATCCCGCCCATGTGCGCCAGCGCGGCGGCGACCACAGCATCGCCGCAGTCAAGGTCGGACATGTCAGCCACGCAGGTTGCCGCGGCCGCACCAATGCCGGTGGCTACCGCCTGCAGACCATCCGGGTCGCGGTCCGTTAGCAGCAGCTGGTGCGGGCCGGGCATATTGCCCCCCGCTGCCAACAGTTCGGCGACGGCCTTGCCGATGCCACTGGCTGCGCCGGTTATGATCACACGCATCGTTCTGCCCTCAATCTGTTAGCCCAAGCTCTGCCATCAATTCCTGGCGCAGCTTGAACTTCTGAATCTTCGAGGCAGACATGGGCCATTCTTCGATGAACCGCACGTGGCGCGGCACCTTGAACGAAGCGATCCGCTCCTTGGCAAATTCGATCAGCTCTGCGGCCGTGGCGGCGCTCTCGCCGCTCAGCTTGACATAGGCGGCAGGCACTTCCTCGAGCCGGGGATCGGGAATGCCGATGACCTGGGCAAGCTCAACCGCGTGATGCGCCGACAGCACGGCCTCGACCTCAGCGGCGGCGACATTTTCCCCGCCCACCTTGAGCATGTCCTTGAAGCGACCGTGAAAACGCAGGTGGCCGTGCCCGTCGAGCGATCCAATGTCACCCGAATGGTACCAGCCGTCGGGATCGAGCGCTTCGGCGGTTTTCGCGGGATCGCGGTAATAACCATCGAGCAAGTTGTATCCCCGGACCCAGATCTCGCCGCGCGTGCCGACCGGGGCATCCTCGCCCGTCTCGCGATCGATGACGCGGACGGATACCCCTTTGAGCGGATAGCCCAGCGATTCAAAGCCCAGTTCCGGGTCCATGTCGAAGCCACCGGTCGAGACAATCCCGCTAGCTTCGGACATCCCGAAGGTACCGACCTGCAAGGCATTAGGCATCTTGGCGCGATAGGCATCGCCCACGCTCTTGGGCATCTGGCTGAAGCAACTGTTCATCAGCCGGACCGAGCGCATATCGGTCTTGTCCCAATCGGGATGGGCGATCATGGCCTGGTGGAAGGTCACGAACGGCAGGAACACCATCGTGGCGCGTTCGGCGGCGATCTGGCGTAGGCTTTCGCCGGGATCGAAATGCGGCTGACCGATGAAGGTGCCGCCCACCTCGATCGCGCCCAGCATCGCCAGCATGGCGGCAATGTGGAACAGCGGCATGGGCGACCAGACCCGTTCCTGGTCCGAAAACTCCCAGCGATTGCGGGCCAGGTTGCTCGCCTCGCGGCAGATCGCCTCATTGCTAAGCAGGCACCCCTTGGGGCGGTCCGACGTGCCCGAGGTATAGAGGATCATGCAGGTATCACGCAGGCGCACCGACAGCCGGGCTTCGTGAACCGCGGTGTCGCTGCTGGCTTGCGCCGCCCGGTCAAAGCCCGCCTGATCGACGAAACCCGGAGCGCTCTTGCCGCCGTGCAGAATGAGCCGGCGCAGCTTCGGAGCATCGGGCAGGCTGAGCTTCAGCGGATCGCCGACCGTGGCCAGCGCCGGGAAGGCTTCCGTCAGCCGACCAACGAAATCGACGAACTCATCGGATTCGCTGTTGGTGATGACGGCAATCAGATCGGCATTCTCAACAACGTAGCTGATCTCGGGCGCGCGGTAGCGGGCATTCATCAGCACCGAAACACCACCGACCATGGAAACGGCGAACAGCGTTTCGACGAACTCGGCGCCAGACGGCAACAGGATCCCGACATGGTCACCACGGCCGATGCCCAGAGCCATCAGTCCCCGCGCCCGCTGCAACACGGAGCGCACGATATCGTCATAGGTCCGCCTGCCCGACGGGAAGACAATGGCCTCCTTGTCCGGGAACTGGTCCCAGGACTTGAGCAGCATGTCGCCAAGCGGACTGACGCTGACGCGCATCCGGGCCGGATCTTCGCTCATCCCTGGCAAGGCAGTCTTCTCCCATGGCGGACTTTGCAAAGCCCTTGCCGCTGAAGCTTGGCCACAGGTTGCGGCCAAGTGCCCTTTCCTAGGATAGGTCGGAATGTTGCAGCGGAGTTCAGCCGCACCCGACGATACCCCCGTCGACGGGAATCTCTGCCCCGGTGATATAGCCGCTGGCGCGCGAGGCGAGGAACACCACGGCCCCTGCGATATCATCGGCCCGTCCCATCCGGCCCATCGGTATTTTGCCCAACAGCGCGGGGTCAACATGATCGTCATCGCGCATGTGGGCGGTCATCGCCGTCGGGAAGAAGCCTGGCAGCACGGCGTTGACGTTGATGTTACGGCCAGCCAGATCACCAGCCAGGTCGCGGCTGAGCATGTGGATCGCCGCCTTGCTGGCCGAATAGGAATAGGCGCTCAGACGCTGGGTCGTCGCTCCGGCCACCGATCCGATATTGATGATCCGGGCCGGATCGTCAGGGGTGCCGGCGGCTTCGAGTTGCGGCAGCAATTCCCGGATCAGCGTGAAGGGCGCCTGGACATTGACCATCAGCACGCCCGGCCAGCCCTTGTCCGGGAACTTGTCGACCGGGGCGCCCCAGGTCTTTCCGGCATTGTTGACCAGCACATGCAGCTTATCCCCGGCGGCCGCGCGGAACCGCTCAGCCAGATCGACCGCGGCTTCCGCCGATGACAGATCGCAGGGCAAGGGGATGCAGGGTCCGAGCGCTGCCATCTCGGCCGCCGCCGCGCTGCAGATGTCGGCCTTGCGCGAGGTGATCGCCACGGTGGCGCCGGCGCGAAGCAGGCCCTCGGCAATCATCCGCCCGAGCCCCTGGGCACCGCCCGTGACCAGGGCGGTCTTGCCGGTCAGGTCGAACAGGCCCGTCATACAGTGATCACCACCTTGCCGAACTTGTGCTGCTTTTCGAGATAGAGCAGCGCTTCTCGCGCTTCGGCGAGCGGGAATGACGTTTCGATCACGGGCTTGATCGCGTGCCGATCGACGAAGGCCAGCATATCCCGGAAATCCTGCGGGTCACCGACCTGGCTGCCGACGACGCTGGCGCTCTTGAGGAAGATGCCGGTCGCCGTCACCTCGAACTTATCACCCGCCGTTGATCCATAAATCACGATGCGCGCCCCCGGATTGATAGCGCGAACATAGTTGGCATAGCTGGGTGCCGGCGCGCCATCGAGAACGACGTCGATCCCGCCGGTGAGCTTGCCCACCTGTTTGCGCCATTCGGGATCGGTGTAAAGCAGGCCGCCCAAGGCGCCCATTTCGATCGCCCGGTCGAGCACGTCCTGGCTTTCGCCCGTGACGTAGACCTTGGCGCCCAGCGCAACCGCGAAGGCCAGCCCGAACGTCGCCACGCCGCCACCGACGCCGCTGATCAGCACTGTTTCGCCCGGCTGTAACTGGCCTTTGAACATCAGGGCCCGCCAGGCCGTAAGGCCGGTGAGGACCGTGGCGGCGGCTTCTTCCCAGCTCATGCCCTTCGGTTTGGGCGCGATGTTTTCGGCGGGGACACAGACATATTCGGCAATCGTCCCGGGGTGCGGCATGCCCAGCAGGCCGAAGGCCGGATGCGGGGCATGGCGGTTCGCACCCCAGTCACGCCCGGGGTAGATCACCACTTCATCGCCGACCGCCACGCCGCTGACGCCGTCGCCCACCTGATCGACCACTCCGGCGCCATCGCAGCCCATCGTCGAGGGCAGGGTCATGCCGGGATAGAGGCCGCGCGCGATCCACATCTCGCGGTGGTTCATAGACGCCGCCTTGATCGCCACGCGCACTTCACCGGCCTGTGCCTCAGGGGTTGGCACATCCGCAACGCGGACAGCTTCGGGGCCATCGGTGGTTTCGAGCAGCAGGGCTTTCATGGGCGTCACTTTCGTCTGTGCGGATAGGGTAGAACGTCAGAAGGAGCGTGGCAGGCCGAGCGATTCCGCGATGCCGTTTTTGACCATTTCATTGGTGATGGGTCCGATCCGCCACAGCCGGGAATCGCGCCAATAGCGCTGCATGTCGGTTTCGGCCGAGTAGCCCATGCCGCCCAGGATCTGGATGCCCAGATCAGCCGCCCTGCTGGCATTTTCGGAAGCGAACAGCTTGAGCATGTTGGCATCGGTGCCCACATTCTCGCCGCGGGCCTGCTTGTCGGCGCAACTGTGCAGCAGCAGCTCGGTGGTGCGCTGCATCGTCGCAATGTCCGCCACGTAATGCTGCAGGATCTGGAACTGTCCGATGACTTTGCCGAAGGCCTTGCGCTGTTTCATGTAGGCTAGGGCATCTTCCAGCACGCCGTCGATCACCCCGAGGCAGAACGCGCCGACCATGATCCGCTCGTTGTTCAGGGTGGGGAGCAGAGTGTACCAGGCGCGATTGGGCTCAGCGAGGACGTTTTCGTCAGCCACAAACACGTTGTCATAGACGACGCTGCAGCTGCCCATCGAGCGCATGCCCAACTTGGGCAGGCTGGTGATCGTCACGCCCTCGCTCTTGGCGGGAACCCAGAACAGGGTGAGCCCCTGGTGCTTCTTTTCGACATTGCGATCGGAGCGGGCGAGCACCAGCAGATAGTCGGCGACGTGGGCGGACGACGACCAGATCTTCTCGCCATTCAGCACCCAGCCGCCCTCTACCCGGTCCGCCATGGTGGCCATGCTACCCAGCACGTCGGTGCCGCCGCCCGGCTCGGTGAACGAGATCGCCGCCTTAAGCTCGCCGGCGGCGATCAGGGGCAGGTACTTCGCCTTCTGCTCGGGCGTGCCATAGAGCCCGATCGACTTGGATCCGGCGAACGAGGTGATGCCCCATATCCAGGCCAGTCCGCCGAGCGTCCGGGCGAGTTCGCGGGCAAGCAGCATCTGCATCAGCACATCGCCGCCCTGGCCGCCGAATTCCTCGGCTATGCCGATGCCGTGAAAGCCCGCTTCGCTGAATTTCTCCCACAGCGCGTGCGGGTAATTGTGCTCATCGGCTTCAAGTTTGCGCGCCCAGTCCTTGGGGCATTCGTTGTCGACCCAGCGCCGCACCATGTCGCGGAATGCGCGGTGCTCGTCGGGCAACTCGAAATCCATAGCGGGCATCACTCTCGTCACTGGCCACTTGCGCGGTGACCTTGGTCGGAGTCTGGACTTGCCTTGCCAGGCCGCGCTGACCACCTATCTCTCGGTAGGAGATGGTGCTTGCGCTTGCCGGATTCCTGTTCAATAGGATGCGCTGACAAGATGGCGGACGACCAGTCCCCACGGTCCTAGGGTAGAGGTCTGAGATGGGTGTTGTTCCGACAACCATTGTGCCGCCGCGAGCCGCGCACAAATATGTGACCCGTGAGACGATCGAACGGCTGGTCGGAGACGTGGGCGCTTCGCGCGTCGTCACCGTCAGCAGTCCAGCCGGCTTCGGCAAGACCACCGCAATGCTGCGCTGGGCCGAGCTGTTGCATGAGCAGGGCCGCCCGGTGTTGTGGATCGCGGCGCGCGCGGGCATCGATTCGCTGGCATCGTTCGATGTCGCGCTGCGGCAGGCTCTCGTTGCTGCCGGTCTGCCAGCCGTTGACGTGCCACTTGAGCGTGATCAGCGGGCATGGCTGGTCAGCCTTTCAACGGCCGGAGGACCAAAGCCGGTCCTGTTCATCGACGATATGCAACTGCTGTCGGCCGAAATCCGGACCTTCATCGAGCAGCTGATCGCCAGTGCGCGCGATGCACTGACCACGGTGATCGCCTCGCGCGGTGAATGCGGGATCAACCTGGCCCGCCTGCGTTCGCTGGGGCATCTGCTCGAAGTCCGCGTAAGGCACCTGAGCTTCGATGCCGACGAAGCCTCGCGGCTGATCCAGCAGCAGGTGGACGGAGCCTTGCCGGCCGGCGAACTCCAGCGGATTGTCGTGGACACGCAGGGATGGGCGGCCGGCCTGGTGCTGGCCGCCGGGGCCTGGAAGCGCGACATGACCGAAGGCTATCCGCCCGAAGGCGGGACCACCGGTCTGCGGCATGAGTTTGCCAGCTATTTCGCCGAGGAAGTGGTCGAAGGGCTGCCGCAGGACCTGCGCGATTTCATCATCGACACCTCGATCCTCGAAGAGCTGACCCCGTCAGCCTGCGCGGCTGTGGTCAACACCGAGAATGCCCGGCGCATGCTGGAGCAGGTGTTCGAGCGCGGCCTGTTCCTGGCCGAGCTGGACCGCGAACTCAGCCGCTATCGCTACTACACCCTGTTCCGCGACATGGTTCTGGGCCGCCTGATGATGCGGGCGCCCGAGCGCGCCGCCAAGCTGCACCGCCGCGCCAGCAATTTTTACGCCGACAACGGCGATCTGCAGCTGGCGCTCGATCACGCCGTGCTCAGCGGTGACCGCGAGTTTCTGGCAGACCAGTTCGAACGGCTGGCCGATCCGATGATCTATGGCGGGTTGCTCTACCGGCTGGATGAACTGGCGAACGACCTGTCCTGGGACCTGCTGCAAAGCCGGCCATCGCTGCTGCTCGCGATGTCATGGCGGCGCAGCCGCAGGCTGGCGTTCAAATCGTCCGAACGACTGATCGTGGCGGCCGAGGCTGCCCTGGCCGCCAAGGCCGAATCCGGCGAGCTGGACGACTATGCCGCCGAGCAAATGGCTTACCGCGTCCGCCATCGCCGGATCATGCTGGAAGCGGCCCGTGACAACATGGTCTATGTCGAACGCGAGTCGGAGGCCCTGCTGGCGGACTTGGGCGATGACCATGCCTACCTCAGCTGCACGCTTTTGGCGCAATTGCTCTCCGCCCGGCGCGAGTTGTACCATTTCCACGACATGCTCAGACTGGAAGGTGAACTGCGCAAGGCGCTGGGTCGCCCCGGGTCGGATTTCGCCTCGATCGCGCTGAAATCTTCGGTCGCGCCAACGCTGGTTGCCCAGGGCAAGACCACGGTCGCCCGGCAGTTCCTGACCGAGGCGCATACCCTTGCAATCGAACTGGACGGGCAGGTTTCGGGCCTCGCGGCCTTGCCGGCGCTGCCTCTGGCCGAGATTCACTACGAGTGCGGCGAATTGGAGGAGGCCGGCCGGCTGGTCGAGGCCCATCTGCCCTCGATCCGGCAATGGGGGTTTGTGGATCAGCTCGCCTCCGGTTACCTCGTTCGGGCTCGGCTGGCCGCCGCAGAAGGGGATTATGCCAGCGCCCTATCCGGCCTCGAAGAGGCTCATCTGGTGGCGATCGAATGCGGGCTCGACCGGCTGCGCGCCTTGGTGATCTCGGAACAGATTCGCATGCTGGTCAAGCTCGGTCACCTGGAGCAGGCTGAACAGCTGTTCTGGTCCAGCGATCTCAAGATCGAAGGCGAGCCGGTGCCGACGCTCAATCCCACCCGGCTTAACGAATGGATGGCCACGGCCTGGCTGCGTCTGGAGATGCAACGGTTCCGGCTGGTGCGGTCGCGCAAGATCGCCAAGCGCTGGCTGGAATTCGTCCGCAAACGCGGGGCAACCCGCTCCGCGGTGACCTTCGAACTGTTGTTGGCTGAAATCGCTGTGCTTTCGGGCAATCGCTCCGAAGCGCGGCGCTCGGTTCGCGCGGCGGTCGAACTGGCTGAACCGGGCGGCTGGGTTAGACCTTTCATCGACGAGGGCGAGGCGATCGGGGCGCTGTTGGTCGAGGCTTATGGTAGCGGTCCCGTGCTGGACACCCCGGTCGACAAATTTGCCGCACGGCTGGTTTCCGTGGTCAAGGGCAAGCCCCCGATCGAAGAGGTTGAGGACGATGATTATGGGCTGGGGAGCGGGCTCTCGCTGCGCGAGGTCGAGATTCTGACCTTTGTCAGTGGCGGATTGCGCAACCGTGAGATCGGCGACCGGCTGGGCCTGACCGAGGGCACGGTCAAATGGTACATGCAGCAGATCTACGACAAGCTCGGCGTCCGCCGCCGCCCCCAGGCCGTGATCCGTGCGCGGCAGTTCGGGATTTTGTCGTGACAGCCTATCTTCGGAAAGGCTGTTGCTGAACGCCCGGTCGTAAGCTGCGACCAAGATTTGCGAAAATGATCGGGAGCGGGACGTGGCCAAGGGCAAGGTAATCATCAGTTGTGCGGTGACCGGGGCGATCCATACCCCGAGCATGTCGCCCTACCTGCCGATCACCGCCGACGAGATTGCCGAGGCGGCAGTGGGTGCGGCCGAGGCGGGCGCGGCGATCATTCACCTCCACGCGCGCAATCCGGCCGATGGCCGACCCGACCAGAACCCCGATCTGTTCGAACCTTTCCTGAAGGTGATCAAGCAGCGCTGCGATGCGGTGATCAACCTGACGACCGGCGGTCACCCGTCGATGACGCTTGAGGAGCGCTTGCGTCCGGCCACGCGCTTCCAGCCAGAGGTGGCCAGCCTCAACATGGGGACCATGGGCTTCGGCCTTTTCCCCATGCTGAACCGCTACAAGGACTGGCAGCACGAATGGGAACCGGCGACGCTGGAAGCCTCGCGCGATCTGGTGTTCAAGAACACCTACAAGGATATCGAGGGCCTGCTGGCCCTGCTCACCCCGCTGGGCACGCAGTTCGAGTTCGAATGCTATGACACCAGCCACCTCTACAATCTTGCCCACTTCCTCGATCGCGGGCTGGTCAAGGCGCCGTTGTTTGTCCAGACCTGCTTCGGCATTCTGGGTGGTATCGGCAGTCACCCGGATGACGTGATGCACATGAAGCGCACCGCCGATCGGCTGTTTGGCGACCAGTACGAATGGTCGGTATTGGGCGCGGGCGCGAAGCAGATGAGCGTTGTCGCCATGGCGGCATCGATGGGCGGCAATGTTCGCGTGGGGCTGGAGGATTCGCTCTGGGCCGGGCCGGGCAAGCTGGCCGAAACCAACGCGCAGCAGGTGACGACGGCCCGGCAGATCATCGAAGGGATGGGCCTGTCCGTGGCGACGCCCGATGAGGCGCGCGAGATATTGGCCCTAAAGGGTGGGGACCGCACAGCGATTTGACGCGCTTATAGAACGAAGCGGCCGCGTGGCGGCAGAGAGGCTTGGCCAGGGCTATGCAGATGTGGTGGAATCCAGAAGACACGGACGATTGGCTCGAGCGACTGGAATCGCGCTCGCTGGCCCGATTGCTGGCTGAAGCCGAAGCGCTGAGCCTGGTCGGGCAAGGCACCGTGGTCTCCTATTCGCGCAAGGTGTTCATCCCGCTGACCAAGCTGTGCCGCGACGTCTGCCATTACTGCACCTTTGCCCGGCAGCCCGCGGAGCTGCCGTCGCCCTATCTAGAGCTGGACGAGGTGCTGGCGCTGGCTCGCGAGGGCGAACGGGCGGGCTGCCGCGAGGCGCTGTTCACGCTGGGGGACCGCCCTGAGGCGCGCTACTCCGCTGCGCGCAATTGGCTGGAACAGCGCGGCTATGCCAGCACGATGGAATACCTTGCCGCGGCTGCCGCGCTGGTGCTCAAGGAAACCAGCCTGCTGCCGCACCTCAATCCCGGCCTGATGTCGGCCGCGGACTATGCCGCGCTGCGGCCTCATGCCGCCTCGATGGGCTTGATGCTGGAAAGCGTGTCCGAGCGTCTCTGTGACAAGGGCATGCCGCACTACGGGTCGCCCGATAAGGCGCCGGAAGCCCGGCTGGAAACGGTGCGGCTGGCCGGTGAAGCCCGCGTGCCATTTACCACGGGGCTGCTGATTGGCATCGGCGAAACCCGCCGCGAACGCGTGGAAGGCTTGCTGGCGATCCGTGATCTGCACGGCCGCTACGGGCACATCCAGGAAGTGATAATCCAGAACTTCCGCGCCAAGGCCGATACCCTGATGCGCCACGCCGGGGACCTGTCGCTGGACGAGCATCTCTGGACCATCGCGGCGGCACGGCTGATCCTGGGCCCCGACATGACCCTGCAGGCCCCGCCCAATCTGCAGCCGGGCGAACTGGCCAGGCTGGTGCGCGCCGGGATCAACGACTGGGGCGGCGTCTCGCCCGTCACACCCGATCACGTCAATCCCGAAGCGCCCTGGCCGCACCTGGTCAAGCTGGAGACCGAAACCGAAGCGGCCGGGCGGCATCTGCGTCAGCGCCTGGCGATCGGTCCGGCCTTTGTCCGGGACGTCGCTCGCTGGGCCGATCCGGTGCTCCACACCCGGATCAGGCGCGCAGTCGATACGCGGGGTCTGCCGCGCGAGGTGGATTGGCATCCCGGAACGGGCGCGCCCGCGCCGGACATGCTGCCCTCGGTGGTGACCGGGCGCGATCCGCAGATTGCCGTGGCGCTCGGGCTGGCCGAACAGGGCGAGGAGCTGAGCCGGGGCCAGATCGCCCGACTGTTCACGGCCGAGGGGCGCGATTTCGACGCGGTCTGCCGGCTGGCGGATGAAATGCGCGCCGACCGGGTGGGTGAGACCGTCACGCATGTGATCAACCGCAATATCAACTACACCAACATCTGCCTCTATCGCTGCGGCTTCTGCGCCTTTTCCAAAGGCAGTACCAAAAGCGAACGCGGGCCGGCCTACAACATCGATCATGCCGAAATCGCCCGGCGGGTGGTCGAGGCGCGCGCGCGCGGTGCCACCGAAGTGTGCCTGCAGGGGGGAATTCATCCCACCTATGATGGCACCACCTATCGCGGCATTGTTGCTGCGGTGAAGGCGGCAGTACCCGAGATGCATGTTCATGCCTTTTCCCCTCTGGAGGTGCATCACGGCGCCACCACGCTGGGGCTGTCCTATGAGGACTATCTGGCCGATCTGAAGCGGGCCGGGCTGGCCACGCTCCCGGGCACGGCGGCAGAAATCCTCTCGGACGACGTGCGTCAGCTGATCTGCCCGGACAAGATCATGACCAACGACTGGCTGGCCGTGATGCGCGCGGCGCACCGGGTCGGGCTCAAGTCCACTGCCACGATCATGTTCGGCCATGTCGATACCTACGAGCACTGGGCCACGCATCTGCTGCGCATTCGCGCCCTGCAGCAGGAAACGGGGGGCTTCACCGAATTCGTGCCGCTGCCGTTCGTCCACATGGAAGCGCCCAACTGGCGCCGGGGCGAGACGCGGTCAGGCCCGAGCTGGCGCGAGGCGGTGTTGATGCATGCGGTTGCACGCATTGCCCTGGATGGCGCCATCGCCAATATCCAGGCCAGTTGGGTCAAGCTGGGGCCGGACGGCGCCGCGGTGATGCTTCAGGCCGGCGCGAACGATCTGGGCGGCGTCCTGATGGATGAATCCATCACCCGCGCGGCGGGCGGCGCTAACGGTCAAGTGTTTGATGTTCGCCAGATGCGGGCTTTGGCCCGCAGCATCGGCCGGCCGCTGCGCGAGCGCAGCACGGTCTATGCCACGCCGGCCCATCTGCTTGATTATGCCGACTGAGGTGCTGCTGCGGTGACCGGGTGGCACGCGCTTGTCCCGATCAAACAGGGCGCAGCGGGAAAATCCCGCCTGGCCGGGGTGCTGGATTACGCCGAACGGCTAGTGCTGGTGCGCGCGATGGCGGCCCGGGTGCTGGGGGCACTGGCCCGATGCGACGCGATCAGTTCCATCACGATCCTGTCCCCGGAGCGGGCCGACTGGTGGCATGGCGCATGGCTGCCCGACCACCATCGCGGCCTGAACCCTGAGCTTTCAGCCTGGCGCGCTGGCTTGCAGGGGGCACCCGCGCTGGTAGTCCACGCCGATGTTCCGCTCGTGTCTGCTGACGATCTGAGCGCGCTGTTGCAATTGGCCGATAGGCATGGAGCGGCGATGGCGACCGATCGCGCCGGCCAGGGAACAAACGCCCTCGCCATCAATCGCTCTGAACCGTTCAATTACTGTTTTGGCCCGAACAGCCGCGCGCAGCATGTGGCCCAGCATCCGGCCATGCCGGTGCTGCGACGGCTTGGGCTGATCGCCGATCTCGATACGCCCGATGATCTGGAATTTGTGCAGACCCGGGGTTTCGGGGTCAGACAGGCCTGCCATTGGGAAGGTCCGATGCCACGGGCCGATCGCCACAACCACCAGGATATAACCGGTGGGGAGTGTGTGCGATGAAGCTCAACGTGGGTGTGCCCAACAGCATGAAAGTCGCCGCCATGGTGCAGCCATGGGAAGGGGCGCTGAACGGCTCGGACGTTGGCCGGCTGATGGCGGCGGCCGATCGGCTGGGTTTCAACAAATGCATGCTGGGCGAGCACTTCATTATCCCCAAGGAGCATATCGCGCTGTCCGGTGACTGGTATTTCCACACCGTGGTCGCGCTCGGCTTCATCGGTGGGCAGACCAAGACCCTGCGCCTGTCCTCCTCGGTTTCGATCCTCCCGCTGCAAAACCCGATCGTGCAGGCCAAGGGCTGGTCGACCCTGGACTGGCTGACCGGGGGGCGGGCCGAGGCACTGTTCGGGGTCGGCTGGCTCAAGGAAGAATACGATATGCTTGGCGTGCCGTTCGAGAAGCGCGGGCGTATGGCGGATGAGTATGTGGCTGCCATCATCGAGCTGTGGACCAAGGACGATCCTGAGTTCTCGGGCGATTTCGTCAACTTCCGCAATTGCGGCTTCGGGCCCAAGCCGGTGCAGAAGCCGGGCGTCCCGATCTGGTTTGGCGGCGATGCGCCGGCGGTGCAGAAGCGCGTGGCGAAGTTCGGCAATGGCTGGTCGCCGTTCCGCACCCCGCCGGAAACCTTCCCGGCCTGTATCGACTTCATCAAGTCACAGCCCGAGTATGATGGCCGCCCGCTCGACGTGTTCTTCGCGCTGGAGATGCTCAATGTCGGCGCGCACCACGAGATCCTCGACGATCCGCGCGCGCCAGGCACGGCCGACAAGCAGAAGATCCTGGATCAGATCGGCTGGCTGAAGGACCTGGGCATCACCGAAACCATCGTGCCACTGCCGCCGGGCATCACCGGCGAGCAGGCCTGGCTCGATCGCCAGCAGTGGGTGGCCGAAGAGATCATGCCGGTGGTGTGATCATGGACCCCGGCCGGCGCGCTGCCGAGCCGGGGCTTTGCGCAACAGTCAGCCGGGCATAGCGGCCATCATGTCCAGCATATCGGCATAATGCGGCTGGTGGTGGCAGATGCCGCCATCCACCGAGATGATCTGTCCGGTCACGAAGGCGCCCAGATCCGATGCCAGCCACAGCACGGCCCCGGCGATGTCATCCGCCACGCTTTCACGCGGCAACAGCACATGCCGCTGGATCATCGCCAGCTGGGCTTCGGTCATCTGGGCGCGGGCGACCGGGCTGAGGACCAGCCCGGGCAGGATCGCGTTGCAGCGGATATTGGCCCGGCCAAGCTGGGTGGCGGTGTTGCGGGTCAGTGCGTTGACCGCCGCTTTCGACGCGCTGTAGGCCGGGTTGAGCACGTCACCCAGTAGCGACACGCCCGAGCTGGTGTTGATGATCGAGCCGCCCCCGCCGGCAATCATGTGCGGCACGACATGCTTGGTGACCAGCATCGTCCCGCGCGTGTTGATGGCAAAGGCAGCGTCCCACACTGCGGTATCCATCGCCGCCAGCGAGCCATCCTGCATCATCTGGCCGGCCCCGGTGTTGGCCGCGTTATTGTGGAGCACATCGATCCGGCCAAACCGCGCGACTGCGGTGGCGACCATGGTGGCGATGCTGGCCTCGTCTCCCAGATCGACAAAGTGCGCCATAGCCTTACCGCCAGCCGCCTCAATCTCTCCAGCGACCCGCTCGGCCCCGACCAGATTGATGTCGGCCACCACCACACTGGCGCCTTGAGCGGCCAGCATCTTGGCGCAAGCCTCACCAATGTTGGCGCCAGCACCGGTGACGATCGCCACCTTTCCCGCAACCAGTCCCCGTGCAACCATCGTCATTCTCCAAGCAGTTGCCACGTGCCGTAATCTTCGGCCGCGACGAAAAAGCGTTCGTTCATGGGGATGCCGTTCTGTCCCCAGGCATCGAGGTTCGCGACCCAGGCCTGGATCCCGTACATCACCCACAGCCGGGTTTCCTCCCACGCCTCTTCGAAGCTGGGCACGCCCTGCGCACCAGTGGCGATCAGATAGTCACGGTATTGCCGGACCATGTCCTTGTGGTGATGGCGGCGTTCCTCGATGCTGAGCGCGCCGATCACGAAGTAGGTCAGGTCGCGCCACGGGCGCCCGCGGCGCACCAGCTGCCAATCAAGCCACAGCCGCTCGCCGCTGGGGAGGATATAAGTGTTGCCCTGATGGCAATCGCCCAGCACGATACAATAGGGCGTGGTGCGCGACCGTTCGATCTCGCCCAGCCGGTCGAAGGCGCGTTCAACCTTGCGCGGATCGGCCAGGTAATGTTTGGGCGCAATCGCGCAGAAGCCCGGTTCTTCCAGGTTGAGAGCAATCCACTGCCACATGATCCGCACCTGATCGCTGTCGACCGGGGTATCCATCTGGGTCTGCAACCAGGGGGCCTGGGCGGGACTGATCTTGTCACTGCCCCACAGGCTGCCGTGCAGTTTGGCCAGCCCTTCGAGGTTGTCCATGATCATTTCGACGCCGTTGGCGTTGGTCGAATGACCGAACCGGCCGCCGCGCTGGACCAGGTCCTCGAGCACGATGAAGCCATGGCCGCTGCCATCGTCATCCCAGTCGGCGTAATAGCATTTGGCCGTGGGCACCTTCATTTCATGAACCATGAACTGATAGAACCGCGCCTCCAGCGCATGAATGTCGACATTGTCGAACGAGCCCGACCAGTTGGCTTTCATGCACAGATTGGCGGGCAGCCCGGCGGCCTTGCCTTCCTCGTTCCAGTCCACTTTCACGCGCCATTTGGTGGTGTGGCTGTTCAGCAATTCCACCGTTTCCATCGCCTGTGCGGCAACACCGGGATACTTGTGGGCCATCATCCGGCCGAGCCATTCCGCTGTCACATCGTCCATCGACGTCGGCAGGTGATCTGTCCGCGCCGGGTAGGGGCGGGGCACGCAGTTGGGATCGACGATCGGGTTGTGATATTGCGGTGGTGCTTGAGGATCCATCGTTAACTCCCTGAAACAATATGGGCAAGGCCTTGGGCGGCCTTGATCTGGCGGGCGGCGAGCAGCAGCAGCAGGGCGCCTGCCACGCAGAAGATCATCGCGGCGCCGATCCCCCAGGCCAGGCCTTCGCGTCCGCCGACGATGTCGCTGATCTTGCCGATCAGCCAGGCCCCCAGGCCCACGCCGATCAGGTTGGCACTGGTCTGGACCGTCGAGATCGCCAGCCCGCGCAGGTTGGGCCCGGCTTGGGTGACGATCATGGCGTTGACCGGGCCATTGTAGGATGAGCTGAACAGGCCCGCCGCCATGATGCAGCCGATCGCGAGGCGACTGTCACCCGCGGTCACGGCAGCCAGCCCGCTGATCGCGGTGAGCAAAGGGATGGCGGAGCCGATCAGGGCGGTGCGCGCCGGATCGAAGCCGCCGCGCCGGGCATTGATCCGGTCAACCCCCCAGCCGGCGGCAAGACCTCCCACCGAGCCGAGCAGACCATAAGCGATGGCGACGGTGGTGCCAGCCTGGGCCAGCGGCAATCCATGGCGGACAATCAGGAAGGTCGCCAGCCAGGTGCTCATGCCATAAATGCCCGTGGCGATGCAGGTGATCGCGGCGACCCCCAAAGCGATACCCGGCCGGGACATCAATTCTCGCAGGCGTGGCCACAGGCTGGCCCTGAGCACGGGCTCGGCCTGATCCAGCTGACCGCGCGCCGGCTCGCGCAGGGTCAACAGCAGGAGCGGCGCGAGGATTATCCCGGGCACGCCAGCCAGCAGAAAGGTCAGCCGCCAGCCATAAGCGGAAACGATCAGCCCACCGGCTAAAAAGGCCAAGGCAAAGCCGAGCCCGGCGCTCAGATACCAGATGCCGATCGCGGTCGCGCGCCGCTCGGTGCCGAAGTAATCAGACAGGATGGAAAGGCCAGTCGGTGAACCGCCGGCTTCCGCCGCCCCCACGGCCGCACGGCCGGCCAGCAAGCTCCAGTATCCGGTCGCAACGGCGCAGATCGCGGTTGCCGCACTCCACGCGGTCATGGCGCAGCTGAGCAGGACCTTGCGATTGGTCCGATCGACCGCATAGCCGAACGGGATTGCGGCCAGAGCGAACGGCAGGCCATAGGCCAGCCCCGCCAGCAGGCCGAGTTGCTGCCCCGACAGGTGGAACTCGTCGCCAATCGGCTTCAGCACCAGACCGATCACCGCGCGGTCCATGCCGTGGCAGGTCTGCGCCAGCGTCAGGATGGCGAGCACATACCAACGATAGCCCGAATGTGCGGACCCATTGGCCACGCCGCTCTCCCGTTTTGGTTCTGTTGGCCCAGCATTGCAGAGCGGCATGGCGTGCAACCTGCCGATGGAAAGGCGCGGCGCCGCTGGCCCATGTCAGACAGGAGCCACTTCAAGCGAAGGGCGGACGATGGACGACACTGAAACCAACAAGGCGATCGTGCGCCGCTTTCTGGGCGCTGTGGCCAGCGGCGACATTGCGGCGATCGAGGAATTGCAGGCGCCGGAGTGCACCTGGTGGGTGATCGGGCGTGGCGAAGTGTCGCGCAAATCCTACACGGATGACGTTCGCGGGATGCTGCTGGTGGCCAGTCCGCGCAAGGTCGAAATCATCGGAATGATCGCCGAGGGTGACACGGTGGCGGCAGAAATCCGCTCGGAATTCCATTTCGGTGAGCGCGTCTACGCCAACGCGTATCACGATCTGTTTGTGCTCCGCGCCGGCCAGATCATCCATGGCCGCGAATATTTTGACACCGGTGAAGTCGCGGCCTTTTTCGGGCCAGGAGAGGGTTGAAACCATGAACGCCGAACAGATCGTGCGCGACTTTCTCGCGCTGTTTCACACCGACAAGCTGGACGTTCCCGCCTTGCGGGCCTTGCTGGCCGATGATGCGCGCTATCACCCAATCGTGCCGATTGCCCCGGTGCGGCACGGGGCGGACGCGATCGTCGATGAACTTGAGCGGCAGTACCAGCTCTATGACGAATGCGCCTGCCAGATCCTGAACGTAGCGGTGTCCGGCCGCACAGTGTTTACCGAAAGGGTCGATACCGTTCGGCAGCTGGCCAATGGCCAGCGCACCACGACCCATCTCGTCGGTGTGTTCGACCTCGATGACAGCGGCCGGATCACGTTCTGGCGCGAATACTGGGATGCGCTCGATTGTGCTGGCCAGCTCGGGATCAACGATCAGACCATGCGCGCGATCATGTGTGCCGGAGAGTGATGCGATGAATTATGATGTTGTGATCATGGGTTCCGGCGCCGCGGGCCTGACCGCAGCGCTGGTGGCCGCCAAGGCCGGGCTCAAGGTGGCTGTGCTTGAGAAAGCGGATCACTTTGGCGGGACCACAGCGATTTCAGGCGGAGGGATCTGGATCCCGGACAGCCCCCAGGCGCGGGCCGCCGGGGTGCAGGATTCGGCCGAGAGTGCCCGATCCTATGTGCTGGGGGTGGTCGGCAACCGCGCGGAAACAGCCCTGATCGATGCCTATATCAACAATGGCCCTGCGATGGTCGAATGGCTGGCAGGCAACACCTCGGTCCACTTCCTGCTCTCTCCGCCCTCAAGCGACTGGTATCCCGAAGTCCCCGGGGCGGCCGATCACGGGCGTTTGCTCGCCCCGGCGGAATTCGACGGCAAGCAGCTTGGTGCCAACTTCAACCGGCTGTCGCGCCCGCGACATGAGTTCAATGCGCCGGGCGGGATGATGATCGACCTGTTCGATCTGCCCTATCTGGAACGCCTGCCCGCGCCGGGCGCGCTGTGGCATATGGCCAAGATTGCGCTGCGCTTCGCGATCGACAACAAGCGCCTGGGTCGCGGCTCGCGCCTGACCATGGGGACTGCGCTGGCGGGTCGCTTGTTCGACTCGGCTCTGGCGGCCGGGGTCGACCTGTTCGAGCAATCTCCGGTCGAGGGGCTGGTTGTCCAGGATGGGCATGTGTGCGGCGTGAGGGCCCGGATCAAAGGCGTTGAGACCGAAATCAAGGCCGCCAGGGGCGTCGTTCTCGCCTCCGGCGGGTTCTCGGCCAATGCCGAGATGCGCAAGGCCTATATTCCCTTTGCCGAGCAGCATCTCTCGATCCTGCCCTATGAAAACACCGGGGACGGGATCAATGCCGCCACGCAGGCCGGCGCAGCCATGGGCGCCGAAAATCACGTCAACGCAGTATGGGCTGTTGCCTCAAAGCGCACCCGACCGGACGGCTATGTCGAGCGGTTTGCCCATCTCATCGATATGTCGAAGCCTGGCTGCATCGCGGTGAACAAGCGCGGCGAGCGGTTCGGGAATGAAGCGAGCGTCCACTTTGTCGAGGCCATGCACGCCGCCGGCGCGGTCCCGGCGCATATCATCGCCAATGCTGCATTCGTGAAGAAGTACGGCATGGGGCTGGTGCTGCAGGGCGGCGGCAAGATCAAGGAGATGGTTGCCTGCGGCTACATGAAAACCGGCGCGACGCTGGCTGAACTCGCCGCGCAGATCGGGGTCGATCCAGCGGGCCTCGAAGCCACGGCAGCCAAAGTCGCGGCCGATGCGGTGACCGGCAAGGACACGATGTTCGGCAAAGGCGAAACCCGGATCGACATCGAGATCGGCGATCCCAAGCACCAGCCCAATGCCTGCTTCGGCGCGCTGGGCGAGGGGCCTTACTATGCCGTCGAGATTTTCCCGGGTGACGGCTCGACCACCGTGGGCGTCAAGATCGACGATCAGTGCCGCGTGATCGGTCAGGATGGAGCGCCGGTGCCCGGGCTGTGGGCGGCCGGGCTCGATGCCAATTCGATCTGGCAGGGCAAGTCTCCGGCGCATGGCTGCAACGTTGGGCCAGCCATGGTGACCGGCTACTTGGCGGGGAAAAGTCTAGCAGGCGCATGAAAACGGCGGTCGTCACCGGGGCCAGTTCGGGCATCGGCCTGGTTGTTGCCCGCGAACTGGCCAGGGCCGGATGGCGGGTTATTGCCCAGGGGCGTGATCCGGGGCGGACAGCGGCGGCGCTAGCCGCAATCAAGGCGGCGGTACCGGCTGCGCAGATCGAACTGATCGGTGCAGACTTGTCCGCCATGGCCAATGTCGCGGCCTTTGCCGATGCGGTCGCGACACGAACCAGCCGGCTTGATCTGCTCGTCAACAATGCTGGCTTCAGTCCGGCAAGAAGGGTCGAAACGGCCGATGGGCTGGAGCAATGCTTTGCCGTCAATCATCTCGCACCGTTTCTGCTGACCAACCGGCTGGTGCCTCTGCTCAAGGCCGCCGCGCCGGGCGCCCAGATCATCAATACGGCCTCGATCGCGCACACCTTCATCCGGGACATGAAGTGGGACGACCTGCAGCAAACCAAACGCTTCAGCTTGAACGATGCCTACACGCAGTCAAAGCTGGCCAATATTCTGCATGTCCGAGAGCTCGCCCGGCGGCTCCAGCCCCACGGTATTCGGGCCAATGCCGTGCATCCCGGGCTGGTGCAGACCAATTTTGACAGCCACGGCGGACTGATCGTCAAACTGATGTATGTGTTCGGCAAGCCCTTTTCGCTCACCCCCGAGCAGGGCGCCGACACGATCCTGTGGTTGGCGCAGGACGGTGCGCCGGGTGTAACCGGCGAATACTTCGCCAAGCGCGCCATCGCCAAAACCACCCCGGCAGCGCAGAGCGAGGCGGGTGCGCAACGCTTGTGGACCATCAGCGAAGCGCTACTTGCGGAAATCCTGGTGCCTTAGCCTCCAGAGGCTCCAGCCCGGGCAGCGACCATGATCGCCGCCCGGGGCTAAGCGGTTTCAGCCAGCCGCCTGGCGCCGCCTGGCTTCCGCTACCATGGCATAGAGGCCGCCGTTGTAACTGGTCAGCTGCTCCATCGTCAGGTTGCGGTAAGGGGTCATCGGGCAGAGCGAGTCGACCACGCCCCAGAAGGGCTCGATCTGGTCGAGCACCTCGTCGACCGGACCACATTTGACAAAGGCCTCGACCATAGCGTCGCTGACATTGTCGATCACGCTGTCGACGCTGCCATGCTCGCCGGTGGCGAGCTGGCAGGCCCGGGCCATATCGCCGAAACCGATGGCTTCGAAGAAGGGCTCATACTCCTTGTAGCCGGCATAGCCCGCGACCGTGGCGCGGCTGTCGTTGATCGCCTGTTGCTTGTCATCGTTGATGGCGATCCATGGCCAGGCATTGATCTCGATATCGCTGCGCGACCGGCCGAAGCGGGCCAGCTCGGCATCGATGAAGGCTTTTTTCTGGAGGGTGTAGTCCAGCGTCCATAGGGCATGGACCATCAGGCCATCGCCGACTTCCAGCGCCAGACTGGTCAGCTTGTCCTTCAGCGCCGCGATCCAGATCGGAATGGCCTCACGCACCGGCGGTGCGGTGAGCATCATTTCGGTCCACTCGGCGTTGAAATACTCGCCGTGGATCGGCTCCATCCCCTTGTGTGCATTGGCATTGATATAGCGCACAACCTTGACCACCTCGCGCAGATGCGTGAGCAACTTGCGCTTTGGCTCGCCGTAAATTCCGCAGATCGCGCTGTGCAGTGATGTGCCGAGGCCCAGCACGAAACGCCCCTGGCTGATCGTGTCGAGCTCCATCGCGGCGAAGGCGGTTTCCACCGGGCTGCGGGTTCCGGCAACGGCAATGCCGGTGGAGACCTTCAGCGTCTCGGTCATCGCCGCCACGGCCGCCATGGGCACGAACGGCGGGCCATAGATCTGGAGCGAAAAGCAGCCTTCGAAGCCCGCCGCTTCCATCTGCTTGGCCATTCCGCCCATTACGGGGGCGGGCAGGATGGGCATGACGCCCCACCAGCGGCGCTCGCCGCCGGTTGCGTTGGTCAATGTGCTCATGGCTTGTGGTATCCAATCATCTCGCTGCAATCGGCGCTGACATTATCGCGATAGGTGAAGTCTCCGCGCGCCTGCCGTTCGGCCAGGGCCATCATCAAGACGCGATATTTCTGCCCGGCCTCGTCCAGTGGGGAGTGCAGATCCTTGCGCCGCTCCGGCTGCATGTAGCGGGGGCTCTGCGGACTGGTCATGTAGCTGTCCTGGCGCGAGACCTTGTAGCTGGCCTTCGGCATCAGGTAGCGGAACAGGTTGGTTTTCTTCACGTTCGACGTGTTCATTGTATAGTCGAGCCGGGTGCGGTCGCGGGTTTCGGGCACGCAGGGGTGAAACAGCTGAACGTTGTCGCCCGGGCTGAACCGGCCATAGGCGATGGCCGCGTGGCTGCGCAGATAGATGCGGATGACCTGCCGGACCTGCTGCACATCGGACCGCACCCCGCCGAACAGCTTCATGATTGGCGCGACCGACTTGTTCACGCAGGTGCGCACCATTGTGATGGTTTCGCTGTCGTGGAACACCTCCACCGTTTCCTTGTCCATCTTCTCATCGCCGACGACATCGGCATGTAGAAAATCGGCGTGGGTCAGGTCGATCAGGTTCTCGAGGCTCAGCGGAGCCGTACAGTCGAAGCGCACGGTGCCGAGCATGTGGAGCGGCAGGCCGCCCTCCTCGGGCAGGTAAGGCAGGCTGGGAACGTGTTCGGGGGCGGCGTTGGCCGGGTTGCCGAACCAGCACCAGATATAGCCATATTTCTCGATCACGGGATAACGGCCGGCTGAGTTGGTGTAGGCACTCTTGCCGTCCGCTGGAGCTTCGGTCGGATGGAATTCCGCGGCCACGGCAAGGCCGCCCTCCCGCCACAGGAAGAAGGGCTGCGAATAGACCGCGCGGCGCACCGGCTTGGCGGTGACCGCAAAGCTGTGGGCGAGCGGAAACCACGCATCTTTCAGCATGATATCATGGGGCACCCAGGCATTGACCTTGGCCGCAAAGGCCTGCGGATCAGCGGTCATCGGATCGACATAGGGGTCTTCCGGTCCAGCGGGATGGGTGTGCTTGACGTCGAGCATGATCGTCTCCTCCGGGAATTCGGACAGGTCTCAGGTGGCGCCAGCCTGGGGCTGGGCAGATGCAATGGTCTCACGCAGGGCGGCGGCGTGGATCGAGGCCGATGGCTTGAGCACGCGCAGGGCCGCACCATCGATCGAGGGCCGAATGGTGAAAGGGGATCCTGCAGCCAGACCCATCAGGCCGGCCCGGAGGCCGGGCCGGCGCTCGGCCAAACGGGCCCGCCAGCGAACCTGCGTGACCCCGCGCGCCGCCGGGACCGGCGCCAGCGTGGCCTGCAACAGCGGATGGAAGGCATCGTCGCGCAGGAGCAGATCACACTCGCCGGTGACCGGATCGGTGGCGATGCGCAGCGTTATCGGGAAGTCCGAACTGAACGGGGAAGGCCAACGCGGCCCAGCCCATTGGCATGACCGTTCCAGCACCAGCTTGCCCTTCTGTTCGGCCAGTTCGGCCATCAGATAGGGCGTGAACCGTACCCCGCGGATCGCCATGACCAGTCCCGGATTGTCGAACAGTGCGGCAATGAAATGCTCATGGTCCAGCGCCACATCGACGCTGCCCGACAGCGGCAGGGTCACCGAAGCTGGCTCGGGCGCAGCTGACTTGGCATCGAGGCAGACCCGCACGAAGCCGCCGCTTTCCGCCACCCCGAAAGCCGCAGCGCGATAGATCGGGGGGAACTTGACCGTGCTTTTGAGGTTGGGAATGTCCTTGAGGTGGCCGGTCGCGCCGTCATAGGTCCAGCCGTGATAACCGCACTGGATCATGCCGTTGCCCAGCACGCAGCCCAGCGACAGCGGCGTGCGGCGGTGCGGGCAGCGGTCTTCCAGGGCGCGCGGCATGCCCTCATGATCGCGCCACAGCACCACCGGCTGGTCGCCGATATCGACGTTGATCGGCTTCGCCGAGGTCACCTCTTCGGACCGCGCGACGGCCCACCATGGGTCAGCCATAGAACACCTCCGCGATGCGTTGGCGGTAATGTGCAGCCTTGTCCGGGGCGATCCCGAATTGTGGCACCACGGGGGTGATCGAATCCGCCAATGCAGCCCGCTCAGCCACTTGCGCGAGCACCTCGTCGGCAGAGCCGACAATGGTGATCGCGCTGACCATGTCGTCGCTGCAGGCCTTGGCCATGGCCTCATAGTCTTGGGCGGCGAAAGCCGCCTGGATCGCCTTGGCCTCGGTCCCGAAGCCGATCTCGCTGAAGTAGCGCAGGTATTGCGGCGACTGGGTGTAGAACGCGATATTGGCGCGGGCATCGGAGATTGCCTCGGCCCGGTCCGGATTGATCACGGTGAACATCATCAGGTTGATGTCGATCGCGCTGCGGCTGCGGCCGGCCCTGTCGAGGCCCGCCTGAACCGACTGGCCCACCCGGTCGCGCAGCCAACCCGTGGTCCATAGCGGATGCCCCAGCAGGCCGTCCGCAAGCGCCCCGGCCTGTTCGCAGGCTTTTTCGAACACGGCGGGGAGATAGATCGGGATCGCGCTGCGCCGCGCGGGGCGGACCAGGCGGAAGTGGGACAGGTCGAGCGAGTGATATTCGCCTTCGAGACGCGCCAGTTCCCCGGTGTGGCCGCGCGCGATCACCTCGCGAACCTGCCCGACGATCTCGCGCATGTGCGCCAAGGGCTTGCCATAGGGCATGCCGAAACTGCCTTCGATCTGGCTTTCCGCGCTGGAGCCGAGGCCGAGGACCGCGCGGCCATCGCTGATATGGTCAAGATCGATCGCGCTGCACGCGGTCTCGAGCGGGCTGCGCGTAAAGGCCAGGGCGATGCCGGTGCCAAGCTTGATCCGGCTGGTCACCGCAGCGGCAGCGGCCAGCACGGTGAACGGCGCGCCGAAGATCTGTGGAGCCCAGACGCCTTCGACCCCGGCCGCCTCCCAGCCCTGGACCAGCGGCACCAGCTCGCCCGCGGGCAACACGGGCAGCTCGGCCCAAACTGCTTTGGCGTCGGGTTTGGCCGCTGGCATGGTCAGAAGCCCTTCGCGGTATCGAAGTAATCACGCCAGGCCATAATCCGCGGGCCCTCCATTTCGAACACGCCCATCAACTTGAGTGAAACGATCAGATTGCCGTCCTTGTCGAAGAAGTTGTCTGTCCGTTCGGTCAGCACCACGTTGCCGGTCGCGGAGGCGTGGTGCACGATCACCTCACCGCTTTCGATCGGCTTCATCTGGGCGAAGCCATCCATGAAGGCTCTGGCCTCGGCGAAGCCGACGGTGCGCGATACGCCCACGTTTTCCCACACCGTCTGATTGGTAAAGCGCCGCTCCATCGCCGCGAGCATGTCCCCCAGCGTGGGCTTCCATTCGTCAAAAAATGCGAGAACTTCGGCCAGCGCGTCGCTCATGGTCAGTCTTCCTTGGCGATGGTCACGGTCATCCCGTCCAGATCATCGGTAATCTGGATCTGGCAGGACAGCCGGCTGCCCGCCGTGCGATGATCGGAGCTATCGAGCAGGTCGTTCTCGTCGTCGCTCATCGCCGGCAGTTTGGTGGCGGCGGCATCGTCGACAATCACATGGCACGTCGCGCACGAGCAGCACCCGCCGCACAGGGCCAGCAGCTCATCGAACCCGGCATCGCGGATCAGCTCCATCAGCGACTGGCCGGGGGTCGCGGCGACGGCGCTGCTGACACCGGCACGATTGATCACATTGATGGTTGTCACGGTCGGTCTCCTCAGGTGGCTTACTTCACTTCCCGTTCGACGGGAAAGTGATTGAAATAGAAATCGAAATCCTTGCGAATATCTTCGGCTGTCAGGCCGAAATCGCGCTCCAGGTTGAACACCACCCGGCCTTTGACCCCGGGATCGTGATCCGCGTGATACTGGTGGAGCGTTGCCAAAGTTGCCGCGTCCAGGGGGATATCGGCCTTGGCATAGATTTCGCCCAGAATGCTGTCGGGGTTCTTGATCCACTGGTGGAAATAGACGTCCACCGTCTGCTCGGGGGGCAACAGGTGATGATCCCGCACGCAGCGCGCCAACAGGATGCGATAGCGATCGATCCAGTAGCCCTTCGGCTCTTCAGGATCACTTTTGGTGCGCAGGATGCGCGAGGCATAGAGCCACATCGACAGCGTGGAGCGGATCGAAGCGACCGGATCGCGGTGGGTGATCACATAAGTGGCATCAGGGAACGTGGCCCGCAGCGCCGGCAACTGCTCCATGTGCTGCGGGCACTTGATCACCCAGCGGCCACCTCCACGCAGGAAGGTGAGAACCTGCAGGCCCTTCTTGAGATAGGCGTAGGTTCCGCCCTGATCATGGCTGAGGTAGTAATCGCGCCACTTCGGCACGAGCGCCATCCACTCGAGCAGGTAGGACGAGAAATCCAGCGCCTGCAGTTCGATATCCTCGCTGATATGATCGGGCGAGAATTCGTGCATGTATTTGAACAGCGGCATCATCGCATCCTGCTGTTCCCAGCCGGCAGCCGCGCGGGTCCAGCGCGGATTGGGGTCATCGGCCGTCGGCGCATCCGCCGCCGCTGGCACCGGAGCGATGGCCTCCCACCAGGGCAGCGAACGCAGTCGCTGATCGGCCGAGAGCAGACCCAGCAGGTGAGTCGTCCCCGATCGGGGAGGGCCGGCTACGATGATCGGCCGATCGATCGCGATGTCCAGGATCTCTGGGTGGCGCTTGCAGATATCTTCCACGCGCAGGCGGTCGCAGGCATAGCGCAGGAACATCGTCCACAGCCCCGCGTGCGAAATCGGGCTGAGGAAACCGTCGTCCTTGACGCACTGACACCACAGTTCCAGCCGCTCGACAAAATCCATCGCGCCAAAATCGCTCAGCCCGGTCTGCGCCTGCGCCGCGCCCAGAATTGCGTCGGCCGAGAAATCGAAACGGGCCTGCGCGGCCCCGGCGAGGGCGGCTTGCTGCAGTTCGGTCAGCACGGGCGTGAGCATGTCGGTGATGTCGAACACCTCGCCCTTCGTTTGCCCGCCTGCCATGCCACTCTCCCATCGGTGTGAGGGCAATCTAAAGGGGGAGAAAAACGAACGTTGGCCTACCCAAAGATATGCGGGCTTGATCAGGTGTGGGGTTAGCCAGCGCATCAGAGCACCAGAATGCTTGAGGATGCGCACAACCGATGGCCCAGAATCTGTTCGACCTCACCGGCAAAGTGGCGCTTGTCACCGGAGCCAATTCTGGCCTGGGCTTCGGCTTTGCCGAAGGGCTCGCCCGGGCCGGCAGCGACCTGGTGATCTGGGGCCGCCGGGCCGACGCCAACGAGCGTGCGGCTGACAAGTTGCGGGCGCTGGGCGCGAAGGTTCATGCGCAATCGGTGGATGTCACCGACGAGGCGTCCATCGTCGCGGGTGTGGCAGAGGCCTTGGACATAATGGGCAAGATCGACACCGTGGTCGCGAATGCTGGCATTGCGAGCCAGAAGCCGTTCATCGAAATGGATGCGGAAACCTACCATGCGCTGATCAATGTCAACCAGCACGGGGTGGTCTTCACCCTGCGTGAAGTCGCCCGCCACATGGTCGAGCGCGGCGAGGGCGGTTCGCTGATCCTGTGCGGCAGCGGCTCGATCTTCCAGGGCGTGCCGACGATGACGCATTATGGCGCAGCCAAGGGCGCGCTAAATGCGCTGGCCAAGGGCATAGCGGCCGAACTGGGGCCGCATGGCATTCGCTGCAACGTGATCGCGCCGGGCTTCATCATCACCGAAATGACTATGGCCGATCCGGCCCTGGGCGAAATGATCGCCGGCATGGTTGCCGCGAAGGCCCCGATCGGGCGGGCTGGCCAGCCCGAGGACCTGTGGGGCGCGGTGGTCTATCTCGCCAGCGATCTGGCGCGGTACCACACGGGTGACACCTTGATCGTCGATGGCGGCAAGATCGCGAACAACTGACGTAGATCACCGAATTTTGGACACACAAGCGACATGGAACCAACCCAGATGACCGAGATGCCGCCGCCAGTGAACACATGGATGATGGAGACGGGCAGCTTCTATCTGTGGCCGCTGATCTTCGTGCCGTGTGTACTTTGGGCGCTGCGGACCCGGCGCCTGCCCGTGATGCTGTTGCTGCTGCTGGCCGCCTCATCGAGTTTCTGGCAGGAGTTCTTTGGCGACTGGGGCGCCTACCTCTCGTGGAACCCGGCCTTTGCCCGGCTGCCGTTCTGGGGTGAAATGGCCTATACCACGCCGATCAAGCCGGTCTTCATCCCGCTCAGCTGGGGCTGGTGGTTCGCACTGTCGCTCACCCCGCTGCTGATGCTCACGCGCTGGCTGTCTCGCCGGTTTCCGGGCCTGTCGATCAACGCATGGGCGTTTATCGCGGTTTTCCCGCTCTATTCTGCTTATGAATTGTGGGCCGAAGGCAGCGCGGTGGCGCAGAGTTGGTGGTCCTACAACGCGGTTATCGGGCCGCAGTGGACGGCGGCCAACGGCGCAGGGATGTCGATCCTCTGGCCAGTGATCCTGGCGCTGTGGGCGGCGTGGATTGTGGCCCTGCTTGCCACCACGGATGAAGCCGGGCTGTGGTGGCACGAGCGCAAGCTTGGCATTGTCCCGGGCGGGTCCGGCTGGGGCCATGAGGCCAAGCGGCTGGGGGCCTTCATCGTGATGTTCCAGGTCACCTTTCTGCTGGTGGTCACGCTGCCGCCGATCATCACCCGGCTGATGTTCGGCGGACAAAGCCAGCTGGTGCCTTGAGGAGAAAAGCATGTTTCCCCGCGCGAACGCCCGGCATAGCCAGATTGCCTATGTCACGACCGATCTGGAACAGGCGCTGGCCGTCTGGCGCGAGGACTTCGACGTGCCGGCGTTCCATGTCTTCACCAACGACATGCCGGGGCTGGAATCGTCGCATCCCTATCGCCTGAAGATTGCGCTGGCGAATGTCGGCGGCACCGAAATCGAGCTGATCGAGCCGCTGGACGGCAGCGCACCGCTGCACGCCGAACCCTTGCCCGCCGATGGCAGTTTCGCCCTGCGCTTCCATCATGTCGCCATGCGGATCGAAGGCACCCTGGCCGATTTCGAGGCCCATATGGCGTCGCTCGACCCCGTGCGGCATCCGGTGGTGTGGAGCGGCGCCTTTGCCGACATGATGCGCTTTGCCTATACCGATGAACGGAGCACACTTGGCCATTATGTTGAACATGTGTGGTTCGATGCCGGCTTCTACGCGCAGCTGGCAGCCGCCATTCCTGTCTATCCGGCCCTTTGACGCCATGCCGGTGACCACCCTCAACTTTCGTGATCTTGGCGGGCTCCCGGCTGCGGGCGGCCATACCCGCAGCGGCGTGCTGTTCCGCAGCGAGGGACCGCGCAATTTTGCGCCGGACCAGCTGGCGGCCTTGCGCCACCGGCGGTTCCGCTCGATCATTGACTTGCGCTCCGCCCGCGAACGTGAAGAAGTGCCGCACGACTGGCACGGGGCCGATTGCCTCTGGCTCGGGCTAGACGTGAATGCCGATCTCAGAGTGTTCGGCAACGAGGGCCGCGAGCGCCTGATCAAGGGGCCTGAACTCGACATCGCCGTTTCGACTATGGCCGAGACCTACCGCGAGATCGTGGGCGCCTTGCTGCCGCACTGGGCCACGGTTGCAGCGGCTTTGCAGGCAGGTGACGTGCCGATGTTGGTCAATTGCACGGCCGGCAAGGATCGGACCGGCGTAGCGATCGCCTTGCTGCTGGAACTGGTCGGAGTGCCGCGCGAGGCGATTGTCGCGGACTATCTGCGCTCGGCAATCTTTGCTGAAAACCTGGTCCGCGCCGGAGAGGTCGAGCCGGGGATGATGGCGAGTTTCGGCTTCATGCCAAGCCCCGATCAGATTGATGCCCTGATCGGCGTGCGCGAGGACTATCTGGAGGCCGCCTGGGCGGAAATCGCCCGCGTCTGGTCTGATGTGCCGGGCTATTTTGCCGCGGCCGGGATCGATGGTGCGGCGCAAAGCCATATTCGAACTGTCTTGGTGGATTGAACGGGCCTTCGGCCTGAAAAAGGGATCATGGATATGCATACGGGTGGAGTTATCGGGCTTGGCGGCATCGGCGGCGGGGTCGCCCAGTGTCTGCAGCGTTCAGGCCAACTCGCGGCGATTTATGATGTGCGGGCGGAAGCGGCGGCCAATGTGCCCGGCGCCCCGCCGATGTCGGCAACGCCGCGCGATCTGGCCGCAGCTTCGGATTGTGTGCTGATCGCGGTGCTTAACGGGGCCCAGACCATCGCGGTCTTGTCAGGGCCAGACGGGGTGCTGGCAGCAGGCAAGTCTGGCCAGACGGTGATCCTGCTCTCGACCATCGCCATGGCCGATCTGGAAAGTGCCCAGAAGCTCTGCGCCGATGTCGGTGTGACCCTGCTGGATTGCGGTGTCACCAACGGGCCGAAGTCGGGCCAGAACGGTCTGATCTGCATGGCGGGCGGCAGCGATGCCGATCTTGCCGCGGCCAAGCCGATCTTCGATGGTTTCGCGCAGCAGGTGATCCACATGGGCGGCCCGGGCGCCGGCATGGCCGCCAAGATCGCACGCAACACCACCTTCTTCGGCTGCATGCGCGCCGGCTACGAAGGCGCGGTCATCGCCCGCAATTATGGCGTCAACCTCGATCAGCTGACCATGGCCCTGGCAGGCGACCCCACCGCCGGCGGCGGCCTGGAGGGCGCCCTGGCGATGGTCAAGCGCCCCGAACCTGCCGGAGATCCGGCTGAAACCAAGATGCGCGAATACTTCCAGATGCTGATGATCAAGGATCTGGAAGTGGCCGTTGCCGAGGCCGCTCGATTTGGCGTGCGCTTGCCGATGGTTGAACTCATCATGGACAACGCCCTGTCGACCTCGGGGCTGGAGTATCCACTAGGCCAGCCGATTTCGGCCTAACGCAATGCATTCGGGAGAGACGCTATGAACGAAGAGAATTGGGCCAAGGGTCTGGAAATGTTCGATGCGGTTTACGGGCCGGGCACATCGGCAATGGTCACACCGTTCAAGGATTCCCCGTTCAATCAGGAAATCGTCGGCAATCAGTTCGCCAACCTGTGGGGCAACGGCGCGTTCAGCATTCGCGAGAAGCGGCTGATGGTTCTGGGCGCAACTGCCATGCTGGGCCGGCAGGATCTAGTCGAGATCCAGATGACGGGCGCACTGATCAACGATGAATTCACCGAGGAGCAGCTCGAGCAAATTCCACTGTTCCTGCTGTTCTATGCGGGTGCGGGCAATTGCACTGCGCTGTTCCGGGGAATCGAGGCGGCCAAGGCGCGGGTTGCCGCGATGAAGAAGGACGCCTGACGATGCGCCCGCTGGCCCGTCTGCCGCTCGACGAAGGGGCATTCCGCCAAAAATACGGGCCATGGGCGGTGATTGCCGGGGCCTCGGAGGGCACCGGCGAATGCTACGCGCGGGAACTGGCCGGGATGGGGATCAACCTTGTCCTGGTCTCGCGCCGCCAGGCCGCGCTGGAAGCCCTGGGCGAGGCGCTCAAGGCTGAATTCGGCATTGCCTATCTCGCGGTGTTGCAGGACCTGACCGAGGACGGCGCGGGCGAGCGGATTGTCGAAGCGGCGGCCGGTCTGGACGTTGGGCTCTATATCTCGAACGCCGGCGCGGACGGTTTCTCCAGCTTCTTTGAGGACAACACTGCTGCCGCGCACCGGCTGGTGCGGATGAATATCTCCACGCTGATCGATGCTGCGAATGGCTTCGGCAAGGGCTTTCTGGCGCGCGGCCAGGACGGGCAGGGCCAAGCTGCACACGGAAAGGGCGGGATCATCGTGATGGCATCAGGTGCCGGTCTGGGCGGGCAACCGAACCTCGCGCTCTATTCGGCCACCAAGGCGTTCGAGATCAACTTCGCGGAATCGCTGTGGGCGGAATATCACGAGCGCGGGATCGACGTGATCGGCATTGCCGCACCGATCATGCGGACCCCCACGCTGCTGCGCATGGTGCCCGAGGGTTTCGACGTGTCCGATGTCTACGACCCGGCCGATGTAACCCACAATGCGCTGGCCGGCCTGCTCGCGGGCGAACCGCTGCAGATCGTTCCTGACGGGCCCGGCCAGGAAAAGCAGCAGCAGGTGCAGGCAGACCGGAAAGCCCGGCTGATCGGGTTCGTTGAGTTCAACAAGATGTTTACCGGGGGATGACGGATATGGACCGACTGCAAGGCAAGGTCGCGATCGTGACGGGTGGCGGCGGCGGGATCGGATCCGCCGTGGTGCGCCGGTTCGTGGCGGAAGGCGCGCGCGTGGCGGTGGCGGACCTGTTCGCCGATCTGGCGCAGGCGGTCGCGGCCCCGCTGGGCGATGCCGCGCTGGCGGTGCAATTTGATGCCGCCGATCCGGCCTCGGTCGAGGCGATGGTGGAACAGACCGTCAGCCATTTCGGGCGGCTCGATATCCTCCACAACAATGCCGCCATGACCGATCCGGCCAAGCATCCGCTGGACACTGACGCCGTGACCATCCCGATCGAGATCTGGGACGAGATCATCGATGTCAATCTGCGGGGCTATCTGCTGGGCTGCAAATACGCGATCCCGCATATGCTCAAGGCTGGTGGCGGCTCGATCGTCAACACGGCTTCGAACAGCGGCACGGCCGGTGATCTCGCCCGCATTGCCTATGGCGCCTCCAAGGGGGCGATCATCACGATGACGAAGTACATCGCCACCCAGCACGGCCGCCAGAACATCCGCTGCAATTCCGTGGCCCCGGGCGTGGTCCTGACCGAAGCGCTCGACAAGACGGTCCCCGGGCTCAAGGAGCTGATCAAGCGCCATGTGCTGACCCCCGAATTCGGCACGCCGGACGATATCGCAGCGCTGGTCGCTTTCCTCGCTTCGGATGAGAGCCGCTACATCACGGGCGAAAACATCTCGATCTCGGGCGGCGGGCTGTCGCACCAGCCGCACTATGCCGACCTGCTGGAGATGATGGAGCAGCACCTGTCATGACGAGGCCGCTGCCATGACCGCGCCGCTCACGGTGGGCGCATTGGAGCAAGCGGCGCGCGACATGACAGGTCTCTGCGATTTCGGGCCCGACACCGGCTGGCGCGAGGGCTTCGTGCGGTTGGTCGCGGCGGTCGAGGCGATGGGGCCAAACGAGCAACTGCGGCATATGGCGGCTCACAATATCGTCGGGCAATTGGCCACCCGGCTGCGGTTTGTCGAAGACGACCGGCTGCACCCCGAGATCGCCGCGCAGGACGTGGGCGACCCGCTGATCGTGATCGGGCTGCCGCGCACCGGCACGACGATCAGTTACGACCTGCTGTGCCTCGATCCTGCTGCCCGCGCGCCGCGCGAATGGGAATGGTATATCCCCTGGCCACCGCCGGAAGCAGCCAGCTTCACCACCGACCCGCGCATCGCGCAGGTCAAGGCGATGTACGACAACTGGCTGAAGCATGCCCCGCAACTGCTTGATATCCAGCGCTTCGATTGCACCCAGCCGGGCGAGTGCAATCACGGGATGCAGTACCATTTCGGCAGCACCAATTTCGCGGCGGAACTGGGCGTGCCAGACTTCGCCCGGTGGCTGCGCGGAAATCCTGTGACCGGGCAATATGTCTCTCACAAACGCCTGTTGCAGAACTTCCAATGGAAGGGCCCCAAAGGCCGCTGGACGCTGAAATCGCCGCAGCACCTGTTCGATCTGCCGGCCCTGCTGGAAGCCTATCCCGGGGCCATGCTGGTGTGGACGCACCGCGATCCCGCGCTGACCTTTTCCTCGCTGTCGAGCATGATTGCGGGCTTCCTCGCCGCCTTCGGGGGCGACAAGGACAAGGCTGCGATCGGCCGCGATGTGGTCGAAACCTGGATCGCCGGAATGAACCGGGCCCTGGCCGCGCGCCGTGATCCGGCCATCGAGGGACGGATCATCGATTTGGCGCACAAGGATGTGGTGGCGGATCCGATGGGTGCGGTGCAGCGGATCTACGACCGGTTCGGCTTGACCTTTTCGGACGCGCACAAGGCCCAGATCGGCCGCTTTCTGGCCGACAACCCGGCAGCCAAACGGATGGGCAAGCATCGGCACTCGCCCGAGCAGTACGGCATCGACATCGCCGAAGTGCGCGCTCGCATGGCGGACTATTACGACCGCTTTGGCGATCTGCTTGGCCATCCGGCGAAAGGGGAAGCCCCATGAGTGTTCTGGACCGATTCCGTCTCGACGGCCGGACCGCCATCCTGACCGGCGTTGGCCCCGGCGTTGGGGAACACGTCGCCAAGGCCTATGCCGAACTGGGCGCGAACGTAGTCATTTCAGCTCGCTCGCAAGACCGGCTGGACCGCATAGCCGGCGAGATCAACGCGCTTTCAGGCGGGCGGGCTCTGGCGGTCACGGCAGATGCCGGCGAAAAGGCCGATCTGGAACATCTCGTCACCCGGGCTCGCGAAGCCTTCGGGCCAATCCATATCGTGTTCAACAACGCTGCCGCCGGCGTGGTCTATGCCCATGATGGCGGGCTGTGGGCCAACAGCGATGCGGTCTGGAAAACCGCGATGGACGTCAACGTGATGGCGACCTGGCGGCTGACCGAACTGACCGAGGCCGATATGCAAGCCCACGGCCATGGATCGATTATCGCGGTCCAGAGCTGCGGCGGTTTTACCCCCATTCCGCCGGCTGTCGCTTACGGAGTCAGCAAGGCGGCGCTGCTGTTCCTGGTGCGCGAACTGGCCAAGACCCAGGCTCCGCACACCCGGATCAACTGCCTGTGCGTCGGCTCGATGAGCCCTGACGGGCAAGAGGCGGAAATCCACCGGGGGCTGGGGCTGGCCGAACGCAATGCGATCAAGCGCTTCGGCGCGGCAGATGAGGCGGTTGGCGCAGCGATCCTGCTGGCTGGCGCTGGCTCGAGCTATACCACGGGCAGCACGGTCTTTGTCGAAGGTGGCAGGGTCGGCACCATTTCATGAGCAACCCGCTCTACACGCCTGATCAGGCTGCAACAGAAAAGCTGGCACTGACCCTGATCGAGCGCGCCGATGTGCGGGCAGCGCGGGAGGAGGCGCGGAACCAGATGCGCTGCGATCCGGCGGCGAGTGTCCCGGATGGCGCACTCAGCCTCGATCGCGCGCTGGACCAATGGGTGCTGGCGCTGGCCATGCGCAAGGCCAATGGCGATCCCGCTGCGCCCATGGTGGTGTGGAATGTGTCGAACCCGCCGCGCCACTGGTTTGGCCATAGCTATGGCGGTGCCGCGGTGGCGGTCGACAACCCGGACAATTTCAACCGCGAAATCCCAGTGGACGGTAGCGGACATTATGAGATCGAGATCGGCTTCTCGGACAATCCGCCGCAATTCAGCGTGGTGATCGAGATGGAGCCCGCGCACCATGCTGGGCTAGGCCGCAATATCGGCGCGCTGACCCTGCAGCAGCTCTTGCCGCACTGCGATGCCGACCGCCGCGTGACGGTCACCGTTGGGCCCGATCCCGGCGGCCCCCTCCACTTGCAGAGCGAGCCCGGGCGGATCCAGATCTACACGCGCGACAGTCAGGCGGACTGGAACCAGCGGCCGGCTGAAGTGACTGTGCGCAGGCTCGATCCGCCCGCCGACTGGCAGCCCCGCAGCGAAGCGGACATCGCGGCCGCCATCATCGCCGATATGCCGGCCTGGGTTCGGTTCTGGCGGGGCTTCAAGGACAGCTTCCTGGGGTTCCCAGCCCCGAACCAGCTGATCGGGCCCAATGGGCGCGACGGCAACTGGGGTTACCTCGCGGGTGGCCGGTTCGCGGTTGCGGATGACGAGGCTGTACTGGTGACGCTCGATCCGGTCGGCAGCTACTACACCGGGTTTCAGATCACCGATCCCTGGACGATTGCCCCCGACCCGATGCATCGGCTGGCCAGCCTCAACACGTCACAGGTCACCAACACCCCCGATGGCACCGTGACCTACGCGATCGCGCTGGTCGATCCGGGCTTGGCCAACTGGATCGACACCTGCGGACTGCACGAGGGCTGGATGCTCACCCGCTGGCAAGGCGTGCCGGGGGAGCCACAGCTCGAGCGGATGATTCGGGAGGTGAGCCTGGTGAAGCTGGCCGATATCCCGCATGACATTCCCCGGATCGATCTGGATGGCCGTCGCCGCCAGAACGCGACCCGGGCCCAGGCTTTTGCCCAGCGGACCAACCCTGAGGGATGGCGCAATTCCGGTGTCAGCCTCGATGTCTGACGCGTACCCGAGCGGCCGTCTTGTCGCCGGGCCGCTTTTGGTCTTGGGTGGTTCATGGCTGCGGAGGCCCTATCACCCCCGGGCCAGCCGGCGGCCGGCTCGACGATGCACTACACCCTATGGAACGGCGCCTTTGCCGGACCCGACACAGGCAGGAGCTTAACATGGCGAATTGGACCGGCGGTAGCGTTGCCGTAATCGGGGGCACCGGGGCCCTGGGATCGGCCATCGCCCGGCGATTGGGCCAGGCCGGGGTCACGGTAATCCTCGGGTCACGGGCCGCTGAGGGCGCTGCCGCAAAAGCGGCCGAGCTGGGCTTCGGGCTCACCGGGATGAGCAACGCCGATGCGGCCGCAGCCGCTGAGCTCGTGATCGTGACCGTGCCGTTCGCCGCGCAGGAGGGCACCCTGGCCGACATCGCCCCGCATGTTGCCGGGAAGCTGGTGGTCGATACGACCGTTCCGCTGGCTCCGCCCAAGGTCATGCGGGTCCAGCTTCCCGCCGAAGGCAGCGCCGCAGTGCGGGCCCAACGCTTGCTGGGCGAGCAGGTCAAGGTCGTCTCGGCGTTCCACAATGTCGCCGCCCACAAGCTGGCCACGGATGAGACCATCGCCTGCGACGTGCTGGTTTTCGGGGATGAAAAGGCCGAGCGCACCCGCGTTGCGGCCCTGGTGCGCGATTGCGGCCTGCGCCCGGTCCACGGCGGTGCCCTGGTCAATTCGGCGGCGGCGGAAGCCCTGACCTCGATCCTGATCTTCATCAACAAGACCTACGCGGTCGATGGCGCCGGGGTGCAGATCACCGGAACCCTGGTGGAGCCCGCTTGAAACAGGTCCCGCGCGCCTTGTCGATTGTCCCGCTCAGCGGGATCGGCGAGGTGCGTCCGGGCGACTCGCTGGTGACCATCCTGGCAGACGCATTGTCCGAGGCGGGTCTGGCCATCGAAGCCGGCGACATTCTGGTTGTCACCTCCAAGATCATGTCCAAGGCAGAGGGGCGGTTCGTCGATCTCCGAAAGGTCTCGGTATCGGAACGTGCGGCTGAGCTTGCAGAACAAACCCTCAAGGATCCGCGGCTGGTTGAGCTGGTGCTGGCGGAATCAACGCATATCGTGCGGGCCGTGCCCCATGTCCTCATCACCCGTCACCACCTAGGCCTGGTGATGGCCAATGCCGGAATTGACCAATCCAACCTGGGGCCGGACGGCAACGACCATGTGCTGCTTTTGCCCCAGTCGCCGGACCAGTCCGCGGCGGTCTTGCGCGCAGGCCTTGCCGATGCGTTGGGACAGGCACCGGCGATCGTTGTTTCCGACAGCTTTGGCCGGCCATGGCGGCACGGCGTGGTGAATGTCGGGATCGGGGCCAGTGGCTTGCCGGCGCTGGTCGATCGGCGCGGCGAGGCCGATCGCGATGGGCGGATTCTGGAAGTAACGCAGGTTGCGCTGGCCGACATGATTGCCACGGCGGCCGGACTCGTGACCGGCGAAGGCGGGGAAGGGGTGCCGGCTGCGCTGGTGCGCGGCTATCCGCTGCCTGCTGGCGAATGCCCGGCATCGGCCATTGTCCGTCCTCCGGCCCAGGATCTTTTCGCATGAGCGAGCTCATCAGCCATAAGGGCATATGGATGCAGCCCGAAGGCGCGATCATTGAACTGTGCCACGTCACGCGCGATCTGGATCGGGCTCTGCTCTACTGGACCCGGGATCTGGGTGCCGGGCCGTTCTTCGTCTTTGACGTCCCGGTGTTGCCGGGGCAGCTCTATTATGGCCAGCCGACCGAGGTTTCGATGCGAGTCGGCTTCGGCTTTTCCGGCGGGACGCTGATCGAACTGCTCGAACAGACCAATGCTGGCGCCTCCCCGTTCCGGGATTTTCTCGACCAGCACGGTGAGGGACTGCATCACATCATGCCGCGCTGCGATTTTGATGCCGGCTTCGCCCGGCTTTCGGCGGCGGGCCATCAGGTCGCTTTTGCCGGACGAATGCCGGCGGGCGAGCGGTTTTGCCTGTTCGATACGCGAAGCTCGAACGGCGCCTATGTCGAACTGATGGAACTCTCCGAGGCGATGCTCGGGTCGCTGAGCTTGATGGCGAAGGCTCAAGCCAGTTGGGATCGGGTCACAGATCCGGTTCGTCCGATGGCGCGGCTTGCCGAATATGCCTCCTAAAGGCTGGCAGAGCCCGTGTGGGCAAACTCGATACCCGGCGGCTGACATCGTCCGGCCTTTGACCCAGGATTTTTTCGCATGACCGGGCAGGTGGTTGTTTTGACCGGAGGAGTCGGGGGCGCCAAGCTGGTGCTGGGCCTGACGCAAGTGATGCCGGCCGATCAGATCGTGGCGATCGTCAACACCGGGGATGACTTTACCCATCTGGGTCTGGCCATTTCCCCCGACATCGACACCCTGCTTTACACCCTGAGCGGCAAGGCGAATGCCGCCCAGGGCTGGGGCCGCGCGGGCGAGACCTGGACCTTCATGGAGGTGGCGCGCTCGCTTGGCGGCGAGGACTGGTTTGCCCTCGGTGATGGCGATCTCGCCCTGCACATCCTGCGCACAATGCGGCTGGGCGGCGGCGAGACATTGTCCCGGATAACCGCTGACTTTGCCCGTTCGTGGGGGCTGGAGCACCGGATCCTGCCGATGAGTGACGATCCGGTGAGGACATATCTCGCGACCGCCGAGGGCGAGCTTGCGTTCCAAACCTACTTCGTGGGGCGGCGCTGCCAGCCGGTCGTGCACGGCATCGAGTTCCGGGGGGCGGCGTCTGCCGCAGCCGCTCCGGGGGTTCGCGAGGCGATCGTTTCACCGCAGACCACTGCAATCCTGATCGCGCCGTCAAATCCCTATCTCAGCGTGAACCCGATCCTGGCCGTGCCCGGGATCGCTGAAGCCCTGGCGGCAGCCCAAGCACCGATCGTCGCCATATCGCCGATTGTCGGCGGAGACGCAGTCAAGGGGCCGTCCGCGAAGTTGATGCGCGAACTTGGTGTGCCGGTGACGCCGTTGGCGATTGCCCAGCACTATGCGGGATTGATCGATGCGATGCTGGTGGACGAGCGGGATACGCCAGCGGACCTGGGCATAACGCAGGCTTCCTGCGACACACTGATGCTGTCCCTGGCCGACCGCGCCAGGGTCGCGAGCGCTGCGCTGGAACTGGCCCAAATGGTGCGCAAATAGTCGTTCGCTGATCCGGTACAGTGCGCGCTTGGAGCCGGGGTCAGCTAGAGCTTGGCGCTACCCATCTGGGCGAACAGCTTCTGGAAATCGGCGTAGCTGGGCTGATGGGCGGTCACACCGCCGTCGATCGGGATCGCCGCTCCGGTGATGAAGCGGCTCTCGTCGCTGGCCAGGAAGGCGACCAGGTTGGCGATGTCCTCTGGCTGCCCCAGTTGCGGGGTAAGATGATGGGACAGGAGGATATCCTTGATCACATCCGGCGTGGATTCCACCGCCAGCGGGGTCAGGACGAAGCCAATCACCATGCAGTTCGATCGCACGTTCTGCTTGCCATATTGGGTGGCGATCATGCGGTTGAGGTGAATGAGCGCCGCCTTGGACGAGCCATAGGCAGTCAGCGTCGCTTCCCCCTGAACGCCGAAGCCCGAGGCGCTGTGGATGATCGACCCGCCGCCGCCCGCAATCATGTGCGGGATCACATACTTGCACATCAGCATGGCCCCGCGGACATTCACCGCCATGGCCAGATCCCAGGCCGCGACATCGAGATTGACGACATCGAGATCCTTCTGGCGCTGGGCGTCGTTCTGGATCGCGGCGTTGTTGTGCAGGATATCGATCCGCCCAAAGCGCTCGACCACGGCCTCCACCAAGGCCGTGACCGAACCCTCGTCGGTCAGGTCGACCGCCATGGCAACCGCACCGGGGATCATTGCCGCAGCCCGCTGCGCGGCCTCCTCATCGATGTCCGCCAGCACGACGGTCGCACCGTCGGCAGCCAGCCGCCCGGCCGAGGCGGCGCCAATTCCTCCGCCTGCGCCTGTAACCACTGCGATCCTGCCTTCAAGCCGACCCGTCATGCGTCTGATCCTCTTCTGCTTGCGTCTGAGCGCCACAACGCTGGCCCGGCGTGACCTGCCAAAGGGAGGGTATCGGTTTGCACGCCCAACGTACAAGGGCGACGGCTAGGCAGAGCCAAAGCTTGCCTGCGGGCCTTAGGCCAGCCAGACCTCTCAGCAAAGATCATCAGTGCGGGCAGAACCAAGGGCATGAAGCGATTTTCGGGGCGGGACTGGTGGTTCATCGGACTGCTCAGCACGATTTACATGACCAACTTCATCGACCGGATGATCATCGCGGTGGTGGGCGAGCCGATCCGTCGCGAATTCGGGCTGAGCGATTTTCAGCTGGGGGTGATGGGCGGCGTGGCTTTCGCGCTGTTTTACGGCGGCATCGGCATCCCCATCGCGCGGCTGGCCGAACGGGTGAGCCGGGTCGGCATCGTTGCCGTGGCCACGGCAACATGGTCGGTCATGACCATGCTATCGGGGGCTGCGGCAGGCTACCCGCAGTTGTTGCTCGCCCGGATGGGGGTGGGGATCGGCGAGGCCGGCTTCACTCCGCCCGTGGTCTCGATGATCGCGGACCGGTTTGACGCCGACAAGCGGGCCACAGCCTTTTCGCTGATTGCCGTGGGCGTCTCGGTTGGCGGTGCAGTCGGGGCGATGGGCGGCGGCTGGATTGCCCAGGCCCACGGCTGGCGGATAGCCTTCCTGGTCATGGGGGGGCCGGGCTTGGTGCTGGCGGCCCTGTTGTGGTTGACGATCCGCGAGCCGGTCCGCCGCAATGGTGGTGATCTTGCTCCGCCTTTGGCCGAAGTGCTGCGACGGGTCGGACGTTCGCCGGCCTTCGTCAGTTTCACCGTCGGCAGCGGCATGGTGGCGCTGGTCGGGTTCGGGCTCAATCTGTTTCTGGTCCCGCTGCTGCTCCGCCGCTTCGGCTTCGATCTGAAGTCCGCAGCGCTCACCTTTGCGCTGACCTTCAGCCTGGCGACCGCGCTCGGGGGCGTGGTGGGCGGCATCCTGGCGGATCGCTTCGCTCCCCGGCATAACAAGCTCTATGGCCTGTTGCCGATGGGCGGCTCGGCGCTGGCCTTGCCGCTCTATTGGGCCGCGATCTATCAGGATGACTGGCGCAGCATGGCCGTGCTGCTATTCGGCGCGACCTTCAGTCTTTATGCATTCTTGCCGACGATCATGACGGTGACCCAGCGCCTGGTCGAGCCGCGCATGCGGGCCACCGCCGCCGCCATCCATGCCTTCGGGCAGACCGTGTTCGGTCTGGGGCTGGGATCGGCCTTCCTCGGCCTGTTGAGTGACTGGCTGGCCCGGCGGGCTTATGGCGGCGATTATGTTCAGGCCTGCGTGGTCGCAAAAGGTCAGATATCCAGCGCACTATGCCGGGCCGCCTCCGGCACCGGCCTGCAACAGGCGCTGCTGCTGCTAGGTCTGTTCCTGCTGCTGGCTATCGCCTGCTATTGGCTCGCGGCGCGTTCGATTGCCGAGGAAATCGCCCGGATCGAAGCGCCGCCAGCGTCATGAGGTCCGGTCGATCCACGCGTTGAGCCCCATCCAATGTTGTTCCCGGCTGCTGGCCAGGTTCTGGCAGTGGGCGGCATTTTCGAGACGGTGCAGTTCGACCGCCGGTGATCCGCTGAAATAGGCGGGCTCGTTCTCCGGACTGGGGCTGGTATCGATGGCGCTCTGCACCACGAGCACCGGCACGGCAATCCGGGCGGCTTGCTCGTGAACGATGCCCGGAGTCAGCGCGTCGCGGCCCAGGGTTACGGGCGTGGTCGAAGCCTGCGCCTCATCGGCCTCGATCAGCTCTTCCGGCACATCCGGCCAATAGAACAGCCTGCGCATCGGCAGGCGCGGGGTGGCAATATAGCCGCTGGGCGGCAGTGCGGCCTGAAGCTCAGCCACGGTGGCATCGCCCAGGTCCATCGGCTCGTTGGCCCAGCCCAGCACGGCCACGCGGTCCATTGCCGGGTGCGCCGCGGCCTGTGCGATGATCATCATGCCGCCCATCGAGTGGCCGACACCGATAACGCTCACGGGCCCGTCCCATTGTGCAACCACCTGGCGCAACGCATCGGCATGGGCCGCTGCAATGATCGCGCTGCTCAGCTGGCTCTCGGGCTCGGGGCGGCTGCTTTGGCCCATGCCCAGCATGTCGATCGTCAGCACGGCCTTGCCGCGATCGGTGAACCAGCGGCAGAAGCTGTAGCTGTCGTCGGCAAAGGGCAGGTGCCAATAGAACCGGCTATAGCCGCCGCCATGGATCGCGAAAATCAGCTGGCTGGGCTGGGCCGCCATGCCGTCCGGCAGGTGAAGCGTGGCGGCAATAAGGGTCTGCTCCGCTAGGCCGGTTGCCAGGGTGACATCGATCAGCATGTCTTGTGATTTCATATCGCGGCGGTCCCTCTTGCGCCTGGCAGCATGGGTGGGGATCGGCGCTGTCCACCTGCCGGGCGATAGGTTGCTTGGCGCCGCGATTGGCAAGAACGGCGTGAACGCAAAAGGGATGCCGAATATGGCCGGTGATGGCCTTGCATGGGAACATCTGATCGACGCCTTGCGCCCCTTGGGTGAGGCGATGCGCCGCCGCGTACCCGAACGGCTGCGCGGCGATCCGCAGGTGATGGCGGAATCGATGCGACTGTTGCTGTCCGGGGTGACCCGGGCAACCCACGATGCGCTGATCGGCGATCGGCGGCATCCGCTGTTCGTTCCCGAACTCAACATCAGCCAGAACATTTTTCAGCCGAACGCCGATACGATCTACAAGGCCTGCCTGATCGAAAAGGGGGGCTCTTATCTACTCAAAGGGGATCGCGGCACCGTCCGGATGATCATCCTGGCGCAGATGGGGCCCGATACGCTGCGTACCGGCAAACACCATCCCCTGCTGGACCAGATCGACTTCGATAGCCTGACGCTGGACGCCAATGGCCATTTCGAACTGGTGATCTCGCCTGCGCGCCCGGCCGGCTATGCGGGTGATTGGCGTCCGCTGGATCCGCAGTGTGAGAAGTTCATGGTCCGGATCGTGGCCTGTGATTGGGGGGTCGAGCGCGAGCCGCGCTTCGGCATTGCCCGGCTTGATGTGGATGAAGCCAAAGGCCGCGCTTCGGCAGAGTCGCTCCATCATGCCTACGGCGAAATTCCCGGAATTGTCGGTGTCTGCGCCCTCGCGTTCCCGACCCACGTTGAAGAGCTGCGTGCGCAAGGGCACCTGAACGCGCTCAAGATCTTCGATGTTTCGCAGATGTCCGGGCTGACCGGTCAGTTCTATTACGAGGGCGCTTACGAGCTTGCCGACGACGAAGCGCTGATCACCGAGGTCAAGGTGCCGGACCGCTATCGCTATTGGTCGATCATTCTGACCAACGCGCTTTACGAAACGACCGACTGGTACAACAACCAGTCGAGCCTGAACGACAAGCAGGGTGTGGTCGACAGCGATGGTGTGTTCCGCACGGTCATTTCAGCGGGTGACCCGGGTGTGCACAACTGGCTCGACACCGCTGGCTACCCGGCCGGCGCGATCCAGGGCCGCTGGTTCGAGGCGAGCGAGAAGCCGATGCCGTCGATCAAGAAGGTCAAACTGGCCGAGGTCGGGCAGCACCTGCCGGCCGATACCAAGCGGGTCAGCCCGCCAGAGCGGGCCACAGCCCTGCGTAACCGCCGAATTGCCGCCCAGATGCGCATCATCTGGTAACTGGAGCGTAAGATGACCCTTGAGACCCTTCCGCCGCACGTGCCTGCCGACAAGGCGATGCGTTTGCCCTTTTTCGCCCGCGAGGTGGTGAAGGCTTGCCCGCAGGAAACCCTGATCCCCGAGATGCACCGCACGCTCGGCCCGATCACTTATGTCACCAACATCTTCCCGGGGGACAAGCCGGGCTGGCTGCTGACCGGCTATGACGACACCATGACGATGCTGCGCGACCCCGACAACTTCACCAAGAACGGGATGGGCCAGTGGTCGCAGAGCATCGGCGAGAGCTGGCTGGTGGTGCCCACCGAAGTCGATCCGCCGATGCACAACTTCTATCGCAAGGCCCTGAACCCCTACTTCTCGCCGCAAAAGATGATGGCGATGAAGGCAGATCTGCGGCGCCGGGCGGTCGATCTGATTGGCAAGTTCCAGGACCGTCAGGGCTGCGACTTCATCAACGAGTTTTCCGAGCGGTATCCCATCTACATCGTGCTCGATCTGCTGGGGCTGCCGCAGGACCGGATGATGGAATTCCTCTCGTGGGAAAAGGCCATGCTGCATTCCAACGATTGGGCGGTGCGCAGCCAGGGCGTGCGCGATGCCGTCGGCTATCTGAAGGCCGAGATCGCCGAGCGCCGCCAGGCTCCGCGTGACGATTACATCTCAAAGATTTTCGAATTCGAGGCCGAGGATGGCCGCAAGTGGAACGACGAGGAAGTGCTGGGGCACTGCTTCAATCTGTTCCTGGGCGGTCTCGACACGGTGACCACGATGCTGGGCAACATTTTCGCCCATCTGGCCCGATATCCGGACCAGCAGCAGGAGCTGCGGGATCATCCCGAGCGGATCGTGCTCGCGGTGGAGGAATTCCTGCGGGTCTATGGTCCCGTCACGGCCTTCCGGATCGCCGTGCGCGAACTGGAAATCCACGGGCAGACCATCATGCAGGGTGAATACGTGTCGGTCAGCACGCCGGTGGTCAATCAGGACCCCAAGCTGCACGACAACCCCTCGGAAGTCCGCTTCGATCGCAAGGCAGCGCACGTGGCGCTGGGTGGCGGGATTCACAAATGCCTGGGCATGCACCTGGCGCGACTTGAGTTGCAGACGGCGCTGGAGGAGTTCCTCAAGGCCATTCCGCCGTTCCGGCTCAAGGACGACTTCGAACTCGGCTACTTCGTGGGCAACATCACCTTCGTGCCGCGGCTGGAGTTGCAGTGGGACTAGGCGTTCAACCCGAATGCACGTCCACATGGAAGCGCGACAGGCGCAGGGCGGCGATCTTCCAGGTCCCGCCCTCAAGCCGGTAGCTTTCATGGTACTGGCCATAGCCGGTGATCGAAACCGCACCCGGAATCGGCGATTTGCCCGGCTGCCACACCACCCTGTCCTGCATCGCCCATATCCCCCGCGCGCGCTCGGCGCTGTCCAGAACGATTTCCGGGGTATGGACCTGGTGACTGGTCGCCGCGTCATCGACCGCAAAGCGGACCTGTGCCACGATCTCCGGGATGCCGCTCAACGGTGGGTTGCCGGTATCCTCGCGCACGTCCATCACCGCGTCGGCCGTGAACAGGGCGGCAAACCCGTCCCAGTCCTTGGTATCGAGCAACCGGCAGTAGCGGGCCTTCACCTCGCGGATCGCTTCAATCGCGAGCAGGGTTTCAAGAGCATCCATTATTGTCTCCCTCCAGCTTGATGTGTCTCCCAAATCGCCCGATGGAACCCTGCCTTCGGGCAGGTTGCGTGCGGCCGCAGGTCTTGGATGACCGGCCTTCAGTGTTTTCAGACAAGGATACCAGACATGACGCATGAGCCCGGCGCACAGGCCCTGTTTGACAAGTTCGGTACCTATATCCTGCCCGGCCGGGTGGACGATCCGCGCCGCGGCATTGACGAGGCGCTCGAAGCCGAGCGGATCGGGCTTGGCGCGGTGTGGATTTCCGAACGGTTCGCCCTGAAGGAGCCGGCCGTGCTCGCCGGTGCGGTGAGCGAGGCGACCTCGCGCATTCGCATCAACGCCACGTTCTATGCCACGATGCGCCATCCGCTGGTCACGGCGAGCATCATCAACATGATGCAGGCGATGAGCGGCGACCGGTTCAGCGCGATGTTCGCCCGCGCCGTGCCGGCCTACATGAAAATGATCGGCGCGCCCGCGATCACGATGGAGCGGCTGGCTGACTATATCAGCATCTACAAGCGGCTCTGGCAGGGCGAAGAGGTCACTTACAACGGGGTGGTGGGCAACTACCCCAAGCTCAAGCTGACGGATTTCCACGCCGGCCCTCAGCCGCCTATCATCTTCACCGCGATCGGGCCCAAGAGCCTAGAATTTGCGGGCGAGCACTGCGATGGCGTGCTGCTCCACCCCTTCGTCTCGCCGACCGGGGTGAAGAACAGCACCAAGATCGTCCGTGACGCGGCCGAAAAGGCGGGCCGTGATCCGATGTCCGTGCGGATCTATCACAACATCATCGTCGCCCCGGACTTGCCCAAGGACGAGGAAGACGCCGTCGTCCGCGGGCGCGCCATCACCTATTTCGAACTCCCCGGGTTTGGCGACCTGATCGTCGAGATCAACGAATGGGACAAGAGCGTGCTGGATCAGATCCGGGCGCACCCCAAGATTGCCAACCTCAATGGCGTGCCGGCCGATCAGGCCTATACCCGCCAGGAACTGATCGACGTTGGCGAGCTGTTGCCACAGCAATGGATCGATGATGGTGCCGCCGTTGGCACGGCGGCGCGCTGCGCCGATCAGTTGATGGACTATCTCGATGCCGGGGCGGACGAAATCCTGCTCCATGGCGCGGCCCCGAAAGACATGGGGCCACTGACTGCCGAACTGAAACGCGCTCTTGCGGCAAAGGGCCTCTGACATGGCGCTGGCTGCGGATGATGTGCAGATCCGCCTGCGGGATTGGCTCGAGGCGCATGTCGAAGGCTGGCGCGATGTGCACTTGCGTCCACTCGAAGTGTCCTTGGGGTCGGGCTTTTCGGCGGAGATCTTCTTCGTCGATGTCGATTACCGAGACGCGGCGGGCGCGCAATCGCGCACGCTCGTCGTCCGCCGCCAGCCGACCGATCTGGAAGTGGTTCTAGGCTCAAGTCTGGAACTGCAGGGCCGGATGATGGCGGCGCTCGACCGGCTCAAGCTGGCCCCGGTCCCGGAGTGGATCGGCATGGAACTGGATCCGTCCGTGCTTGGCAATCCGTTCCTTGTCATGGGCCGGGTCGAGGGGCAGTCGGCCACGCAGAACCCCAATTACAACACCACTGGCTGGATCGCGGACATGACCCCGGCGCAGCGCGCGGTCACCTGGACGAATGCGATCGAAGCCTTTGCCCAGCTCAGCAAGATCGACTGGCAGGCAGACGGTTTTGCGTTCCTCGCCCGCGCCGAATGGGGCCAACCGGGGCTGGACCAGTATCTGGGCCATCTCGAAGCCTGGTACCATGGCTGCCGCAAGGGCCGGACAATGCCCTATGTCGATGCGGCCATGACCTATATCCGCGCCCATGAGCCCAAGGATACCGCGGTGAACGTGCTGTGGGGCGACAGCACTCCTTCCAACGTCATGTTCCGTGCGGACGGCAGCGTCAGCGGGTTGATCGATTGGGAGCTGGCGGCCTTGGGGCCGTCCGAACTCGATCTGGCCTGGTGGCTCTATTTCGATGATCTGTTCAGCCGCCGCTTCGGGGTGCCACGGCTGGAGGGACTGCCCACGCGCGATGAATCCATTGCGATCTGGGAGGCCGCGGCCGGCCGGACGGCGGAGCACCTCGCCTATTACGACGTTGTGGTGGCGCTGCGCATGGCGCTGGTCGTGGTCGGAGCGTTTGATCGGCAGGTCGGCGTGGGCAACATCCCGCCAGAGAACAAGTCGCTGCACGCCAACTTCATGACGCTTTATCTGGCCGAACGTCTTGGCATGGACCTGCCGGAGCTGGGCCCTGATTTCTATGCGTTCATGAGCAACATGACGCCGGTCGACCAGAAGGAAGACTAGCCTGCGCGCTAGGCCTGCCCGGCGGGGAGGCAGAGCGCGGTGCCGTTGTCGATCACACGGACCCCGCGCTCGATCGCCTCTGCGCGGAACTGGACGTGCTGGCCGTCCTGCCAGATCAGGGTGCGGATGGTATCCCCGGGCAGAACCGGCGCGGTGAACCGCACCGCGATTTCGCGCAGCCGGGAGGCATCGCTGGCGCAGCAGGCATGGATCACCGCGCGGGCGGTTACCCCCAGCGTGGAGAGGCCGTGCAGGATGGGCCGATCGAACCCCACGCCACGGGCAAATTCGGGATCAATGTGCAGCGGATTGCGATCGCCCGACAGCCGGTAGATCGCGGCCTGGTTCAGCGAGGTCGGCAGGTCCACCGACAGGTCCGGATCGCGGTCCGGCAGTTCTGGCAAGGGATCGCCGGGGAGTTCGCGGTTGCCCCCGAACCCCCCGCCGCCCCGCACAATCCAGGTCGAAACGGCTTCGGCAATCATCGTGCCGGACGGCGTATGAAGATCCTTGGTCGATCGGATCAGCGCCGATTTGCCGGGGCCCTTGTCGGCCAGATCCGTAACCCGCGAAGCCCCGACCAGGGTTCCGGACGGATCGAGCGGCTGCAGGATCCGGAGACGCTCTTCGGCGTAAAGTACATTGGCCCAGTCGATCCCGCAGGCGGGGTCCATCGCCCAGAAACCGGGCGTGCCGAGCACGACTGCCATCGTCGGGACGACCTGCAAGCGCCGCTCGAACAACAGGCTCGTCTCGTCAATGGCATCGCTCAATCCGGCGCCGATGCCCAGCGCGTAGAGGATCGCGTCGCGCGGATCATAGTCATCGGTGGCGGCCGGAACCCGATAGGCCAGCAGCTTTTCTGCGTCGAGCGGGCGGCTCATCGGGCGAAGGCCTTGCGCAGGGCATTCAGCCCGTCAGCATCCGCGCGTCTGGTCACCGAGGCTTCGAGAGCCATGCGGAACCCATGGAAACAACCGGGATAGACGATCAGCTCGACCGCGACGTCGGCCCGGATCAAGCGCCCGGCATATGCGAGACACTCATCGACGAACAGGTCAAGCGCGCCGACCATGATATAGGCCGGGGGCAGGTTTGCGAGGTCCGTGGCGCGCGCGGCTGATCCATAAGGGGAGGGGTCGCCGCGCAAATAGGCGGTCCGACAATACTCGCTGTTCTCGGCCCGCCAGATGAATTCTCCGGTGGCAGGGTTCGGCGGGTCGGGCAGGCGATCGTCCAGCCGCGGCATTTCCAGATGCTGGAAGGCGATGGAGTATTCGCCGCGATCACGGGCCATCAGGCACAGCGAAGCGGCCATGGCTCCCCCGGCGCTCTCCCCGCTGACGGCAATGCGGCGCGGGTCGATCCCCAGCTTTGCAGCATTCTGATGAAGCCAGCCAAGCGCTGCATAGGCGTCGTCCATCGGGCCGGGGAACGGCGTTTCGGGAGCGAGCCGATAGTCGACAGAGAGTACCAGGCAGCCGAGCTCTGCCGCCCAGGTCATCAGTTGCCGCCGGCTCATTTCCGGCTGCCCGATCACATGGCCGCCGCCATGGAAGTGCAGAATCGCCGGGGCATGGTCCTGACGCCCCAGGGGCTTTACCACGACGCAGCGGATCATCCGCTCGCCCTCGCCGGACGGGACCTGCACCTCGGTCCATTTGGCCGGTATGTCCAGCACCGGCTGAGCTTCCATCAGAGCCTTCATGCCAGCGCGGATGGCCGGAAGACTGGCGTCGGATAGCTCCATCGGTGGAAAGCCTTCGGCCAGGGCGAGGAGTTCAGGATCGACGAGGTGGCGGGTGGTCATAGGATGATTGCGCTCGTTGTGTGGTTAGCCGCTGGCCTAGCGATATCCTTGCCCGGGGCAGGCCTGCCATAGGATAGGCCACCGGCAGAGCCCGGCGCGCCAAAAGAAACGGCTTGCTGCTGAACGGGGGCCTAGCAAGGATGCCGGAATGACCCAGGATAAGCCGCGCCATTCCTCCGCGCAAACGCTGGATCGCATTCTGACCACCGCGCGTGACGCCTTTGCCGAGCACGGCTTCGATGGCGCCCGGCTGGACAACATCGCCAAGGCGGCCGGCGTGACCAAGCAGCTGGTCTATCATTATTTCAAGACCAAAGAGGAACTCTACGAGGTGGTGCTCGATCGTGTTTCGGATGAAGTTCTGGCGATGCTGGATAGTCCGGATTACGATCTCCTGCCCCCACAGCAGGCTGTGCTCAGCCTGATCGAACGGATCATCCAGGCCTATATCGAACGGCCCTACATTGTCGGCATGACGGTCGACCAGGCTCTCCACAAAGGCGAGCACATATCGCGGCGGTCAAAATACATGCCATCGGTGCGCAGCTTTATAAGTGATCGGGTCGCCCCGATGCTGGAGCGCGGCGCTGCCCAGGGTCTGTTTCGCCCTGCGCTCGATCCCCGGCTGTTCTACTGGTCCATTTTCGCGCTGGCATCGGCTGTGTTCACCCAGAACTGGGCGATGTCGCAAAGCACGCGGATCGATTTCGCCAGCGACGATGGCATCGCCCGGTGGCGAGAACATGTCAGCCGTTTCGTCCTGAATGCGATCCTGGCTCCCACTTTACCGCGTTAAAAAGTCCGCGCTTCACCTTCCGCGCCGCCACCCTAGCGTCCGGAGTAAGCCGCAAACGGCACTGAAGGAGAGGACGGATATGGCATCCTACATCGTCGGGGTGGTCAGCAAGCATGATCTGGAGCGGTACCAGGACTATGCCATGGCCGGATTTCGCCTGATCGACGGGGTCGCCGTCGAGGTAGGAATGGCCGAACACCCGGAGGTACTGGAGGGTGAGTTCCCGGCAACCTCGATCATCATCATGAAGTTCGCCGACAATGACGCTGCGCGCAAGTGGTACGACAGCGAAGGCTATCAGGAGGTCATCCCGATCCGCCAGGCTTCTGCCGAAACGCACTTCGTCATCACCTTCCAGTCCTGAGGAGGCCGCCCATGGCCAAGTTCAAGCACCTGTTCAGCCCGTTCAAAATCGGCAGCCTGGACATCCCCAACCGTGTTTTCATGTCGCCGCATGGAATGGTCGGTCTGGGCATCGGCACCGATGCGCAGGTGGGCTATTTCGAAGCCCGCGCCAAAGGCGGATGCGGCTTCATGGGGATCGCCAGTTGCCAGGTCGTGCCCGCGCCGCAGGTGCCGCCCGGCTGGTTCATCGAGGCTTACAACCGCGAGCACATTCCGGCGATCCGCCGCATTGTCGATGCGGTCCACCGCCACGGGGCGAAGATTTTCGTGCAGGGCGTGTGGATGCAGGCCGATCCGACGACCGGACAGGCCTCGGGCATGGCACCGCACACCGTGTTGAGCGACAGCCAGCCGCGCTCGATGACCGCCACCGAAATCGAGGCGCTAGTCGAAGCGCATGTCGTCGCTGCGCAGCATGCTGAGGAGGCCGGCGCCGACGGTTTCGAATTCCCCATCGGCGGCGGCGCGGGCCTGCAGAGCTTTACCTCCTCGCTCTACAACAACCGCGCCGACGAATACGGCGGCAATCTGGAAAACCGGATGCGGATGGTGATGGCCATCATTGCCGGGATCCGGACCCGCTGCCGCCCCGACTTTGTGCTAGGGCTGGCGGTCAACGCCGATGATGTCACGCTTGGCGGTGAGGGTTTGGGCGAGGGGCTGGCGATTTGCCGGCTGCTCTCCGACAGCGGCCAGGTCGATTGGCTGCGTATCACCGCACGCGGTCAGAAGCCGCAGATGACGCACTTCCATTATCCGTCGTCCTACATGGGCGAGGGCACCCACGTTTACGCCGCGGCCGAAGTGAGGAAGGTGGTCAACATCCCGGTGGTCAGCGGCGGACGCATCCTGTCGGCAGCCTATGGCGATCAGCTGATCGATGAGGGCAAGGTCGACATGATCTTCGTCGCCCGCTCGGTCATCGCCGATGCCGAATGGCCCAACAAGTCGCGCGACGGCAAGAACAGCGAAATCCGCGCCTGCATCGGCGATCTGGAGGGATGCTTCCTGCGCTCGTGCATCGGGCATCCGGTGGGCTGCACGGTCAATCCCGAGATCGGCAGCGAGCACTTGCCGCCGCTGGCGCCGGCGCCCGTGTCCAAGCGTGTGGTGATCGCCGGTGGTGGCCCGGCCGGCCTGCAGGCGGCACTGGTGGCCGCGCAGCGCGGGCACAGGGTGACCCTGCTGGAAAAGTCCGGCACTCTGGGTGGGCATGTGACCCTGCAGGCAAAACTGCCGGGGCTTGAAGACCGCAGCGATATCATCCGCTGGCTGGAGCTGCAGCTGGGCAAGCAGGGCATCGACATCCGGCTTGATACCGAGGCGACACCCGCGCTGATCGCCGAGCTTGGGGCAGAGGCCGTCGTGGTCGCAACCGGCGCACGCTATGCCCGAAACGGGGTGAGCAAGAACCAACTCGCCGGCGTTCCCGGGAGCGATCTCCCCCACGTCCTGACGCCGGAGGACGTACTGCTCGACAACACCCGCACCGGCGAGCGGATCGTCGTTTACGACAACACCTCCTACGAGGTTGGCCCGGGCCTGGCCGAATGGCTCGCTGATCAAGGCAAGGAGGTGATCTTCGTTACCGCCGACAGCGGGCTGGCGATGTCGGTGACCGACATCGGCATCAACAAGGTGATCAGCAAACGCCTCTTGCCCAAAGTCACCTTTGCGCCGCAGACCGTGATCAGCGCGATTGATCCGGCCAATGTTACCCTGGTTCACCTTTATACAGGGCAGGTCACGGTACTCGAAAACGTCGAGAACACCATCCTGGTCACGTCAAAGCCGCCCGAGGAAGCGCTTTATCACAGTCTGGTCGGCACATCAGGCAGCGGGGCAGCCGAGGTCCACTTGATCGGTGATGCAAGAGAGGCACGGTGGAGCGTTTTTGCCACCGATGAGGCAATCAAGGATGGGAGACGGGTCGGGCTTTTGTTGTGACGTAAATCAATAAAAGGAAGCATATATCAATAATATAGAATGTCGATTTGGCCTTTGACGAACAAAATTTGTCCCTACCGCTAGATAGGTGTGGATAGGGGGGCGAACAGGCCAGCTAACAATCAAGCAGGGTAGTCGTGCCACAGGCGCGAGATTCACCTGTGCCGACACGGCCACGGCAGAGCCAATTTGCCTGGTCAGAACCAATCGGGAGGTAACTGAATGGACATTCTTCGTACACGCAAGGCTTTGCTCGCCACCACGGTTCTCTCGCTGGGAATGGTGATCAGCGCACCGGCCTTTGCCGCGGCTGAAGCGGCGGCCGCAGCCGATGCAACCAGCAACGATCAGAGCGGCATTGCCGATATCGTGGTGACCGCGCGCAAGGTTTCGGAAAACCTGCAGTCGGTTCCGGTCGCGGTTACCGCGCTGAACGCCGCCACGCTGCAGAACCGGCAGGTTTTTGAAGTAACCGACCTCGCCCGGACCGCTCCCAGCCTCACCATCGCAACGGGCGGCACCGGCCCGGCGTCGATTGTCTATCTGGCCATTCGCGGTCAGGCCCAGAACAGCCCGAACTCGCTGTCAGACTCCTCGGTCGGGATCTACGTGGATGGCGTTTACGTGGCGCGTCCGATCGTCGGCAACCTTGGCTTCCTTGACGCGGCCAGCGCCGAAGTGCTGCGCGGCCCGCAGGGCACGCTGTTTGGCCGTAACACCACCGGTGGCGCGCTGAACCTCACCTCCAATCAGCCCAAAGATATCCTGGAAGGCAGCCTCAAGGCCGGACTCGGCAACTATGCCCAGCGCATGGTCGAAGGCATCCTCAACGTCCCGGTCGGCGAAGAGCTCGCCGTTCGTTTTGCCGGCCGTTATAGTGAGCACAGTGGCTATTTCCGCAATACGCTGGCTGGCTATCCTCAGGGCAGCGTGAATGGCGAAACTGTCCTGCGCGGCACTATGAAGTGGTCGCCCAAGTCACTGCCGATCACGCTGACAATCACCGGTGAATATGTCGATTACGACGACAACGGCAACGCTACGGCCGTCGCCGCCATCAACCCGGCAGTGCTGACCCAGGCCAGCAACGGCGCCTATATCAACCCGGCCTTCGCTGAATTCGTCACCGCTGCGCAACTGCCGTCGTTCACGGCCGCCCAGTCCAAGTGGACCGACACGTTCTCGCAGCCGCGCACCGGTGACCCGGAAATCGACAAGCTGCATAACACCAACCGGGTCAAGTCAACCTCGGCGACCTTCACCTGGGATATGGGCGGCGCCAAGCTGAAGTCGATCACGGCTTATCGCACGTCCTACACGCAGGACAGCCTTGATCTTCAGGGTGTGCCGTCCACGGCCGTTGCCGGCCGCCCGCCGATTGCCTTTGCCCAGGGCTGCCTTGCCGGCGTTGCGGCGCTGGTGCCAGCTTGTACCGGTGCTTTCGGTCCGAACTATGCCGTGGTGATCCCGGCTGCCTTCGGCCCCTACGTACCCGGACTGGTTGATGCCCGCTCGGCCTTCGTCAGCACCTATAACCAGTCGCAGTTCAGCCAGGAGCTGCAGCTCTCCGGTAATCTCGGCAAGCTCGATTGGCAGACCGGACTCTACTACTTCCGCGAAAGCGGTGACGAGCAGTCGCGGTCGTGGGTCTTTGGTGGCCTCGCTCGGGCCCGCACGCTGAGCGGCTTCACTTCGACCTCGTTCGGTGCCTTTGCCCAGCTGAACTACCACGTCACCGACGCGCTGCGTCTGACCGGCGGGTTCCGCTACACCTGGGACAAGCGCAGCATCGATCGTCGCAGCACCAATGACTGGTCTCTGGCTGATTCACTGGAAAAGTGCACTGTCGGCGCCAACACGGGCCTGACCGCCGCGGCCGCACCTTGCACCGATCCGCGCAGCGCCAAGTTCAGCTATCCGGCCTGGACCGTTGGTGTTGACTACCGCGTCAATGACGAGGTGTTCCTCTATGCCAAGTCGAGCGGGGCATCGATGTCGGGCGGGTTCAATTCCCGCACCGTTTTCGCGCCCTATACCCAGCAGTTCCTGCCTGAAACCGTGCGTGACGTCGAACTGGGCATCAAGGGCGACTTCCTCGATCGCCGCTTGCGCACCAACCTTTCGGTGTTCACCTCGTGGCAGGGCAACGTTCAGCGCATCGTGAACGCGCTGGTCGGAACCACGCTGACCCAGTTTGTCGCCAATGCCGGCAAGGTCCGCGCCAGTGGCGGTGAAATCGAACTGACGGCCGTGCCCTGGGAAGGAATGGAGCTGAGCAGCAGCGCAGCCTATCTCGATGCCAAGTACGTGGCCGGCAGCCGGATCGAAAACCAGGGCACCGCTGCGGCGCCCATTCTGGTGGACCGTTCGGGTGAACCGGTGACCCAGGCACCGAAGTGGACCCTGAACTTTGGCGCCACCCAGAAGGTGCCGACCTCGATGGGCGAGCTCACCCTCCACCTCGACTATGCCTACACCTCGGACAAGGCGATGGACTCGGCGACCGCCAAGACCCTCGCCCAGGGCGGCACCCAGGCAGCGATCGATGCCACCGCGATCGCCAATCGCGCCTCGATCATCAAGGGCTACGGCCTGCTGAATGGCCGGATCGCGTTCAATCTCGAAAATCCCAAGGTCGAGATCAGCGTGTGGGGTCGCAACCTCGCCAACAAGGCCTGGTTCACCAACGTCTTCCAGAACTATTCTGGTCTGGGTGCGGTACTGCAGTTCCAGGGCACGCCGCGTACCTTCGGCGGGACGATTGCCTACAAGTTCTGATCCACACACGATCAGGATTGAAGATACGGGAATGGCCGCTCCACGTTTGGGGCGGCCATTCTCTTTCGGTGACAGAGTGTGATTTTGCCAGCTGACACAGCATTTTGATCGGGAGTGAGTGATGACCGCAGGGCCATTGTCGGGCATTCGACTGCTGGAAATGGATGCGATCGGCCCTGTGCCGCTGTGCGGCATGATCCTGTCAGGCCTGGGCGCCGAAATCGTGCGGATTTGTCGGCCAGGTGGTCAGCAGGCTTGGAGCGATGTCGGTGATGCCGTGCTCCTGCGCGGCCGTACCAACGTAGAGCTGAACCTCAAATCGGAGGCCGACCGGGCGACGCTGCTCGACCTGGTCGAACGGGCTGACGGGCTGATCGAAGGTGCGCGGCCCGGTGTGATGGAGCGGCTCGGGCTTGGGCCAGAAGACTGTTTCGCCCGCAACCCCCGCCTCGTCTATGGCCGGGCCACCGGCTGGGGGCAGGAGGGTCCGCTGCGGCTAACCGCCGGGCATGACATCAACTATATCGCCATGACCGGGGCGCTGCATGCGATCGCGCAGGCCGACCAGCCCCCCACGGTCCCGCTCAATCTGGTCGGCGACTATGCCGGCGGCACCATGTTTCTTGCGCTGGGCATGGTGTCGGCCCTTCTTTCGGCCAAGACGACGGGGAAGGGCCAGGTCGTGGACGCCGCCATGGTGGACGGGGTGAGCAACCTGCTGAGCCTGTTTCACGCCTTCACCGCGACCGGCCTGTGGCTGGATCGGCCGGCATCCAACCTGCTCGATGGCGCCGCCCCGTTCTATCGCTGCTATGCCTGCAAGGACGGGGGTCACGTCGCGGTCGGCGCGCTGGAGCCGCAGTTCTTTGCCCAGTTGCTCGCCGGGATGGGCATCGCGGCGGAGCGCTATGACCAGAATGACCGCATGCAGTGGCCGGCCATGATTGCAGAATTCACCACGGTGTTTCTGTCCCGCACCCGCGATGAATGGGAAGCTCAGTTTGCGGACACCGATGCCTGCCTGTCGCCGGTCCTGTCGATGGGTGAGGCGATGGACCACCCGGCCAATCGCGCGCGGGCCATGTTCATCGAACACAACGGAGTCAAGCAGGCGGCGCCAGCCCCCCGGTTCTCGGCAACCCCCGGCGAAGTGAGGGTGAGTGCTGCGCTATCAGCCGCCGAGGTGCTGGAGGCCTGGTCCAAAGTCTGAGCTTTCGCAAGGCTCGCTCTGGCTGACTTGACCAACCGGCACGGGCAGCGATGGCATCCTATCTCGGGGCCTAGCTCCGGGCCTATCTCAGGGCAGGTGTGATTTTCGCGCCGGACCAGGAAGGGGATGCTGAAATGCAGGCCCTTCGCTGGCTCGTGCACGTTCCAGGAGACGCAGACCCATGCGCGACGTTTACATCTACGATCATGTCCGGACGCCCCGCGGACGGGGCCGGCCCGATGGTTCGCTGCACGAGATTCCGGCCATCCAGCTGGTAACCCAACTGCTCGAGGCGGTGCGCGATCGCAATGGTCTGGATACGGCTTTGCTGGACGATGTTGTGATCGGCTGTGCCCAGCCCGTGGGTGAGCAGGGCGGCGTCCTCGCGCGCGGAGCCGTGCTCAATGCCGGATATGCCGATACGGTCGGCGGGCAGCAGGTCCACCGGTTCTGCGGCTCCGGGCTCGAAGCCGTGAACAATGTTGCGGGGCAGGTCGCCTCGGGGATGGCGATGGGCGGGATCGGCGGCGGGGTCGAATCGATGAGCCGCACCATCATGGGTTATGACAGCGGGGCCTGGGCCGCCGACCCGCGTGTGGCGCTGCACAACTATTACACGCCGCAGGGCATCGGGGCCGATCTCATCGCCACACTGGAAGGCTTCAGCCGCAGTGATGTCGATGGTTATGCCGCCGAAAGCCAGCGCCGCGCCGCCACCGCCTGGGACGAGGGCCGCTTTGCCCGGTCGATCGTGCCGGTCCGCGATGTGATGGGCGAAGTGGTTCTCGACAACGATGAATTCCGCCGCCCGGGGACGACGGTGGAGTCGCTCGGGGCGCTCAAGCCTGCTTTCGCCGGGATGGCCGCGATGGGCTTTGGCCGCGTGGTGCGCGAACGCTACCCGCAGGTCGACGAGATCAACCACGTTCACACTGGTGGCAACTCAAGCGGGATCGTCGACGGATCAGGCGTGGTCCTGCTGGGCAATGCCGAATTCGGCAAGGCAACCGGGCTGAAGCCGCGCGCGCGGATGCGGTCGTGGGCGTCGATCGGATCGGAACAGACGATCATGCTCACCGCGCCGGTGGCAGTGGCGCACAAGGCGCTGAAGAACGCCGGCATGACCGCCGATCAGATTGACCTGTGGGAACTGAACGAGGCCTTCGCCAGCGTTGTGCTGCGGTTTATGGCCCACATGGAGCTCGACCACGCCAAGGTGAACGTCAACGGCGGGGCGATCGCGCTGGGGCACCCGCTGGGGGCGACGGGCGCCATGATCCTCGGCACCGTGCTCGACGAACTGGAACGCCGCGATCTCAACACCGCCATGACGCTGCTGTGCGTCGGCAATGGCATGGGCACTGCAGCCATCATTGAACGGGTTTGATCTCCATGAGTGTAACTTTGCGCCATATCGCGATTGAAACCGGCGCTGACGGCGTCGCGATCCTCACCCTGAACAATGCCGACGAAAGCATGAATGTCGTCTCCGACGACTGGCTCGGCGAGATGATGACCGCCATCGCGCGACTGCGCGACGATCCGGCCGTTACCGGCGTGATCATCACATCGGGCAAGAAGGCCTTCATGGCCGGGGCTGATCTCAAGCTGATGGCCGCGGCCTATGGCGAGCTTTCGATGCGGCAGGCCTATGACTTCAGCCAGAAAGCCACGGCGATGCACCGGGCGCTGGAAACCATGGGCAAGCCCGTGGCCTGTGCGATCAATGGACTGGCGCTGGGTGGCGGTTTTGAGCTGGCCCTAGCGTGCCATTACCGGGTGCTGGCCGACGATCCCAAGGCGGTCGTGGGCTTGCCCGAAGTCAACGTCGGACTGTTGCCGGGATCGGGCGGCACCCAGCGCATGGCCCGGATGATCGGCGTGCAGGCTGCGCTCGATCTGTTGCTGACCGGGCGCTCGCTCGCTCCGGCCGAGGCGCTGAAGGCAAAAGTGGTCGACGCGCTCGCGCCCGCCAGTGAGATTGTCGCTGCTGCCAAAGCCTGGCTGGCCACCGCGCCGAGCCCAGTCCGTAAGTGGGACGTGAAGGGCTATGCCGCGCCCGAACAGCGCATGATGATGATCCCCGAAGTGGCTATGGGCTTTTCGGTCGCAGCGGCCAAGGTGGCGGACAAGGCGGGTTACAACCTGCCCGCCGCACCGGCTATACTCTCGGCCGTGTTCGAAGGTATCCAGTTGCCGATCGACAAGGCGCTCTCGGTTGAGAGCAAGTATTTCGCCCGGTTACTGACTGACCCGGTCGCCCGCAACATCATCCGCACCACGTTCATTTCCAAGCAGGCCGCCGAAAAGGGCGCCCGCCGGCCTGCCGGGGTCCCTAAGGCCACGTTCACCAAGGTGGGCGTGCTCGGGGCCGGCATGATGGGCGCGGGCATTGCTCTGGTCTCGGCCAAGGCCGGGATCGACGTGATCCTGATCGATCGCGACCTCGCTACGGCCGAGAAGGGCAAGGGCTACAGCGAGAAGGTGTTCGGCAAACTGGTGGCCAAGGGCACGATGTCGCAGGATCAGGCCGACGCGATCCTCGCGCGGATCACACCGACCGACGATTTCGCCAAGCTCGAAGGCTGCCAGATGGTGATCGAGGCGGTGTTCGAGGATCTTGGCATCAAGGCCGAGACGACCAGAAAGGCCGAGGCGGTCATCCCCGCCGATGCGATCTTTGCCAGCAACACCTCGACCCTGCCGATCAGCCAGCTGGCCGAGGCGTCCGCTCGACCCGATCAGTTTATCGGCACGCACTTTTTCTCGCCCGTCGACCGGATGGGGCTGGTCGAAGTGATCATGGGCCACCAGACATCGCCCGACACGCTGGCGCGCACGCTCGATTTCGTCGCGCAGGTGCGCAAGACGCCGATCGTCGTGAATGACAGCCGCGGCTTCTACACCAGCCGCGTGTTCCGCATGATGATCTTCGAAGGCGTCGCCATGCTGGAAGAGGGGGTCGAGCCGGCCCGCATCGAAAACGCGGCGAAGTCGGCGGGCTTCCCGGTCGGGCCGCTGGCGCTGCTCGATGAAGTGACGATGGAGCTGCCGGTCAAGATCGTCGAGGATGCCGCCGGCGAAGCGGGCAACACCTACACGATAGAAAAGGGCATGACCGTGCTCAAGCGGATGATCGCCCTGGGGCGCGGCAGCCGCAAGGCGGGTGGCGGCTTCTATGACTACCCGGACGGCGCCGGCAAGCGCCTGTGGGCAGGTCTGGCGGTCGAGTTCCCGGTGGCCGAGCAGCAGCCTGGTCAGGACGATCTCAAGGCGCGCTTCCTCTATGCCCAGGCCATCGAAACCGCGCGCTGCTTCGAGGAAGGCGTGATCGAGACCGCCGAAGACGGTGATCTTGGGTCCGTTTTCGGCTGGGGCTTCCCGGCGTGGACCGGCGGGACACTGAGTTACATCGACACGGTAGGCATCGCCGAATTCGTGACAGAGGCGGACCGGCTTGCGCAGCTCTATGGTGCGCGCTTTGCGCCCTCGGCCTGGTTGCGTGACCGTGCTGCCCGCGGCATCGGCTTCTATCCGGCGCCAGCGCAGGAGCAGACGCCATGAAGCGGATGATCTTCGAACCCGAACACGAACAGTTTCGCGACAGTGTGCGCCGGTTCATGCAGACCGAGGTCGGCCCCCACGCCGAGCGTTGGCGCGAGGCCGGCATGGTCGACCGGGAAACCTACACCAAGGCCGGCGCGCAAGGCCTGCTCTGCGTGTTCGGCGACGAGCGATTTGGCGGGGCGGGGATCGAGGATTTCCGGTTCAACCAGATCATCATCGAAGAGAACATGCGCCACGGCGACATCGGTTTCTACATCAACCTGCACAACGATCTGGTCGCCCCCTACATCCACAAGCTGGGCAACGAAGAGCAGAAGGCCCGCTTCATGCCCGGGGTGATCTCGGGCGAAACGATCCTGGCCGTGGCCATGACCGAGCCCGCCGCCGGCAGCGATCTCGCCGGGATGAAGACCCGTGCGGTCAAGCAGGGCGAACACTGGGTGATCAACGGCGCGAAGACCTACATCTCCAACGGGATCCTCGGCGATCTCATCGTGGTGGCGGCCCGCACCGATCCCGAGCGTCCGCACGGGATCAGCCTGTTCCTGGTCGAGCGCGGCATGCCCGGCTTCGAGCGGGGCCGCAAACTCGCGAAAATGGGGATGAAGAGCCAGGATACGGCGGAACTGTTCTTCAACGATGTCCGCGTGCCGGAGAGCAATCTGCTGGGCGAGGCGGGGCAGGGCTTTCGCTATCTGGCCCAGATGCTGGCACAGGAACGCCTCGTCGCCGCCATCGGCTTCGTCGCCACGGCGCAGACGGCGTTCGATCTGACCCTCGATTACGTCAAAGAGCGACGCGCCTTCGGCAAGCCGATCGGGGCGTTCCAGAACACCCGCTTCAAGATGGCGCAGCTGCGTGCGGAACTCGACATGGCGCAGACCTACGTCGACCAGGGCGTGATATTGCTCAACGCCGGCGAACTGACCGCCGAGGACGCATCCGCTGCAAAGCTCCTGACCAGCGAGCTCGAGGGCCGAGTCATGGACCAATGCGTCCAGTTCCACGGCGGTGCCGGCTACATGGACGAATATCGCATCAGCCGCATGTACACCGATGCCCGGATCAGCCGCATTTTTGCCGGTACCAGCGAGATCATGCTCGAGATCATCGGCCGGGGTCTGGGGCTGGACGAGCGCAAGATGAACTGACTGGTTTAGACTAAGCGGGAAAGCGCCGGCTCAATCACCACTGGCGCCGACAGCTCCCAAGAAAACAGCCGTACAGATGCCTTAGAACGATGCGCAATCAAGGCCGGTCCGAGCCTCACAGCTGAGTACAGTTTAGGGCACACCGTACCCGGGAGCCCGGTGTTGGGAAATGGTGCAAATCCGGCCCTTGCAGAGGCACCAAGCGCCAAGCCCCCGCCTGATGTCATCTGATGTCAGGCCTGCCGGCGCAAGTCAGATCTGACTTGGATCGCGCCAAGGCATTGATAATGCGCCGCTAAAAACAGCTTTCCTACAGACTGGCACTGACCTTAGCCTGATGTCTCGTCCGGAGGGGTTTCTGGCCGATGGGGTTGTGTCCCACGGGGTGGTGTAGGAAGGCTTCCCTGAGTGGGTAGCCACCGT
>NZ_LJHZ01000056.1:0-10522 GCF_001296055.1 Novosphingobium sp. AAP93 | reverse complement strand
CCCGCCGTATCCTCCTCGGCTTCGAGCCAGTTGATCGGCGGGCCAAGCATGTCTTCCGATTGCGGGCGCGCGGCCACGCACCAGCCTTCAAACAGGAGAACATCGACCGGCGCGGTCAGGGTGGGCCATTCTCGCACCGGCGCGCGGTCGTCGATGGCCTTGTCAAAGCGCGGCAGCTTGAGGCCTGCCTGCCCGGCGCGCACACGATCGAACAGCGAAAGGCCGAGCGCAGGATCGTGTGTCCCCGGTACGCCGCGCGTGGCAAACAGCGGATGGACTTCGCGCGCAAGGTCCATCCGTTCGCGGCGCGTGAGGTAGAGATCGTCGAGCGAAAGCGTCGCGGCATGCAGTCCGTGTTCCCGCTGGAGCAGCGCTTCGAGCATGCGGCACAGCGTGGACTTGCCGCTGCCCTGCGAGCCGCTGACGCCGACGATCAGCGGACCACCCGCCACGGCCGCGCGCGCCGCGATATAGACCGCAAGCGGGCGCCAATGCTGATCGATGGTTTTGCGGTAGCTGGCAGGAAGTCCATCCGCCGCAACCAGCGCGGCGAGCGTTTCGAACAGGCCAGCCTGCTCAGGTTTCGACACGCATGACGTCCCTCCTCAACGAAAGGTATTCTCCATTTTGTCATCGGTTGCCAGCGTTTCGCTCGCTGAATATAGAACCCGCATTCTAATAAGAGGATAGCCGGGATGGAATCGCGCAGAAGCATCATGAAGCTGGGACTGGCCGGCGCGGTTGCGAGTGGCAGCGGGTTCGCGCCGGTCCCCGCAAAGGCCGGGCCGCTCACCCCGACATGCGCGGCCCCGCCGCAATGGGCGCGCGGGATCGAGGGGCAGCGCCGCGCCGATCTGAGCAATGGGACTTATCTCAATCCGATCCTCTCTGGGGACTATCCCGATCCGTCCGTGCTGAAGGACGGCGACGATTACTACATGACCCATTCGTCGTTCGATTCCGCGCCGGGGCTGCTCATCTGGCATTCGCGCGATCTGGTGAACTGGCGGCCGCTGGGCCCTGCGCTCCCCCGCCCGCTGGGCACGGTGTTCGCCGTCGATATCGCCAAGCACGATGGGCGCTATTTCATCTACATCCCGTTCATGAAGGCGCCTTGGTCCGAAGGCCTCTCGAGCTTTGCCAATATCTACGTGATCCACGCGCCGTCGATGGAAGGGCCGTGGAGCGATCCGATCGACCTCAGGATCGGCGGCCTGATCGATCCGGGCCACGTGGTGGGTGAGGATGGCCAGCGCTATCTCTTTTTCAACGACGGCAAGCGGGTGCGGCTGACGCCGGACGGGCTCGCCACCGCAGGGCCGGTCGAGACGGTCTACGAGGCCTGGCGCTATCCCGATGACTGGATCACCGAGGCGTACTCGCCGGAAGGGCCCAAGCTGTTCCGCCGGGGCGCGTACTTCTACCTCGTCAACGCGGTCGGCGGCACGAGCGGCCCGCCGACGGGGCACATGATCGTCGCCGCCCGCTCCCGATCCATCAACGGACCGTGGGAGCATTACCCGCACAATCCGGTCCAGCGCACGCAGTCGCGCGGCGAGATGTGGTGGTCACGCGGGCATGCGACCTGCGTCGAAGGGCCGGGCGGGCAGTGGTACATGGTCTATCACGGCTTCGAGAACGGCTATCTCACACTCGGGCGGCAGACCTTGCTCGAGCCGATCGAATGGACGGCGGACGGCTGGTTCCGGGCCAGAGGCGGCGATCTGTCGAAGCCCCTCCTCAAGCCGTTGGCGCAAGGCGTGCCGCACGGCATGCCGCATTCGGACGACTTCACCAGCGACCGTCTGGGCACCTTGTGGAACCTCTATGGCAGCGTGCCCGGTGAGGCGAAGCGGGTCCACGCGGGCGGCGGTGCGCTGGCGCTGGACGCCAAGGGCAAAGGCCCGGCGGACGGCACCGTGCTGACCCAGCAAGTGGGCGACCGTGCCTACGAGATCACCGTCGAGGTCGAACTGGACGGCGCAGCGACCGGCGGCCTGTTGCTGTTCTTCGACGACCGCCTGTTCCTCGGCATGGGCATCGATGGTCAGCGCATGACCAGCTACCGCGGCGGGAAGGCCTCCTACTGGCCCGAACCCGCACCGCCCGCGCGGCGGATGTGGCTGCGGATCGCCTGCGAAGACCAGATCGCGACCTTCCACTACAGCACGGACGGCAAGGCATGGACGCGCCACGGGGTGCGCAGCGAGGTTTCCGGCTATAACGCGAATACGGTCGACAACCTCCTCAGCCTGCGCCCGGCGCTGTTTGCAGCGGGTGACGGGGCGGGGCGGTTCCGGGACTTCCGCTATCGCGCGCTGGGGTGAGCTCCCCTCTCCCCTACCCCTCCAGCAGCGCCGCCGCCTGCAGCAGGCGGTTGCCGTGGTCGGTTTCCTCCTTGCCGTTGGCGCGCAGGAGGGCGGCGGCTTCATCGTTGCCGATGCTGGCGGCCCAGCCTTCGTAGAGCGTTTCGCCGTCGAACTCAGTCTGGGCAAGCTTGCGCAACGCTTCGGGCGTCAGTTCGCCAATGGGGAACGCGCCGCCGGCGAGATAGGGGTTGGCGTCGGCTTCGGGAGGCGTGAAGTCAGTCCCCGTCAGTACCTTGAGCACAGCGGCAGCGCGGCGGGCGTGGAGGAATTCCTCGTCGCCATTGGTGCGCAGCAGGTCTGCCACCGCCGGGTTTTCGGCATTGGCGGCGGTCGCGCGGTAGAGTTCCTTGCTGGCGGCTTCGACGAGGCACATGACCTTGATGTCCGTCACGGTCGGCGCGGTGACGGTGCCGATGTGGGCGAAGGCCTCGCCGATGGTTTGCGGCATGCCCGGCTCGAGGGTGACGGTGGTCATTGGCTATCTCCCGGTGTTTCTGATTCCACCGGAAGGTACATCACCCCCGCCCCCGATGGGAAGGCGATTTAATCGCTCGGCTAAAAGGGTAGTCTCCTCACGCGCGCCCTCTCCCCTCAAGGGGAGAGGGCTATAGAAGGAGCAGCGCGCCCTCGCGCTGGAGCAGCTTGGCCTTGATGTCGAGGCCCCAGGCATAGCCGCCGAGGCTGCCGTCGGTGCGGATCACGCGGTGGCAGGGGATCAGCAGCGAGACGTGGTTGGCGCCGTTGGCCGAGCCTGCTGCCCGCACCGCGCCGGGGCGGCCGACTTCGGCGGCGAGCTGGGCGTACGTGCGCGTCTCGCCCTTGGGAATGCGGCGCAGCGCCTGCCACACGCTTTGCTGGAAGGGTGTGCCGGAGACGTCGACGGGAATGTGGTCGAAGTCCGTCTCGCCGGGGGCTTCGGCGGCCTTGATGATTTCGGCGAGCAGTGCAGCGAACGAGGCACCACCTTGCACCAGTTCGGCATTCGGGAAGCGCTCGGCGAGGACAGCGGGGTCTTCACCGAATGAAAGCCGCACGACGCCCTTGGCGCTCGCGGCGACGAGCATCGGGCCGAGCGAGGTTTGTGCCACGCCCCAGTGGATCACCGTGCCGCGGCCGCCGTCGGTCCAGGCGGATGGGGTGGGATCGGTCTGCTTCATGCCTCTGCTCCTGCTGCGGTGTATGGCGGCGATAGCGGCAGTGGCGTGACTACGCTTCCCGCCGCTTGCGGTCCAATCGATTCCCGGCAAGAACCGGCGTCGATGCCTACTCTCCGCCGCCTGCTCGCCCTTCTTGCCGCATTCCTGATCGCCGCGCTGCCCGCTGCGGTCACGGCTGACCCGGCCGATATCGCCGCCGCCAGCCGGGGTGTCGTGCGGGTCGTGCTGATCCGCTATGATGGTGGCGCGGCGCAGCTCGTCAGCCACGGCACCGGCTTTGCCATCGCGCCCGATCTCGTGGTGACCAACGCGCATGTCGTGGAAGACTTGCGCGACAGCGACGGGATCGTGGCGGGCGTCGTGCCGTCCGAAGGGCGCGGCGGTTTTGCCGCATCGATTGCCGCCTATTCGCCGCAGCGCGATCTCGCCTTGCTCAAGCTCAAACCCGGCACGTCGCTTGCCGCGCTGACGCTCTATTCCGGCGCACCGGCAGACAGCCAGGAAGTCTATGCGGCAGGCTATCCCGGCAATGTCGACATGGCCGAGGGGCTTTCGATGGCCGACCTCGTCAGCCCGCAAGCGGCGGTGAAATCGCGCGGCTATATCTCGGCGGGTCGCTCCAGCCGCGAATATGACACGATCCTGCACACCGCGCCGATCGGGGCGGGCAATTCGGGTGGGCCGCTGCTCGATGCCTGCGGGCGGGTGCTCGGCGTCAACAGCTTCGGCACGGTGAGCGAGAACACCACCGATTCGGCATTCTACTTCGCGATCTCGATGCGCGAGCTTTCGGCCTTCCTGCAGGGCGCGGGCGTAACCCCGCATGTCAGCGGCACGCCCTGCACGTCGCTCGCCGATCTCGACCGGGCGGACGCGGCGCGCGGGGCGGAAGATCAGGCGCGGCTGGCAGCGGAGGCGGAGGCACGCAAGGCGGCGCAGGCGGAGTTTGCCGCGAAGGCGCAGCACGATGCCGAACTGCAGATCCTGTCCGAGCGGGACAACGGCCTTGCCATTGCTGCCGTGCTGCTGCTGGCTTCGCTCGCGGCGGGGGCGGCGGCATTCGTGTTCTACCAGCGCGGCAAGCAGCGCCAGCTCAAGATCGCGGGCGGCGCGGCGGGGCTGCTCTTGGTGGCGGCGGTGGGCACATGGCTGCTGCGGCCGCCGCTGAGCCTGATCGACGAACGCGCGAAGGACATCATTGCCGAAGCCAAGGCGAAGAACGAGGCCGCCCCCGCGCCCGATGCCAGCAGCGCAGCGCCGGAAGCTCCGCAAAAGCTGGTCTGCGTGCTCGATCCGCAGCGCAGCCGGGTGACCGTCTCCGATGTGACCGATGTCCCGCTGACATGGGCGCCGGGCGGCTGCGTCAACGGCAAGACCCAGTACGGCCTCGCCGGCGACGGCTGGAGCCGCGTGCTGGTGCCGCAGGGCGAAGCGACGGTCTCGATCACGCGCTTCGATCCCGACCGCCGCGAGTATACCGTCGAGCGCTATCTGATGGGCCTCGATGCGATGACCGCGCTGCGCGAGGCGCGCACCAGGCTCAAGGCCCCGGCCTGCGGGGCAGACGATGCGACGGCCCGCGCGCTCGGCGAAGCGCAGGGCAGCATCCGCGCGCTGCTCCCCCCGGAACCCAACGAGCGACTGCGCTACAACTGCCGTCCGGCACCCTGATGCGGCAGTGATTTTGGGGGATTTCACCCCCGCCGCCCCAATGCCCCATGGAATCGGCATCTGGTATCTTGTCAGGCCGGGACTTGGTTGCTAGGCGCGCCCCCATTGCGGGCCGCTGTGTTTTGTGCACGGCACCATGGCCCATGCAAACACCATTTGCGATCCATCCTGGATGAAGGGGACCAAGGCGCGTGGAGATTTCCGGCGGGATTACGGCCAGCTTGGCGGGACGGTACGCGGCCGCGCTCTATGATCTGGCGGGCGAACAGGGGGTTGTGACGGCGGTCGAGACCGACCTCGATACCCTTGGTGCCGCAGTGCGCGAATCGGCCGATCTGGCTGCGCTGCTCAAGAACCCCGAAGTTTCGCGCGATGTCGCCGCGAAGACGATCGATGCGGTCGCCGATTATCTCAAGGTCTCGGGCCTCACTCGCAACTTCCTCGGCGTGCTCGCGGCCAACCGCCGCCTCGCCTCGCTGCCCGATGTGGTGCGCGCGTTCACCGCGATTGCCGCTGCCGCGCGCGGCGAAGTGACCGCCGAAGTGACCACCGCGCACCCGCTCGATGAAGCGCAGCTCGCGCAGCTGGCCGAAAAGCTCAAGGCCCGCGAGGGCCGCTCCGTCACGGTCAAGGCCCATGTCGATCCGGCTATTCTGGGCGGCCTCGTCGTCCAGATCGGCAGCCGCATGATCGACGGCTCGATCCGTACTCGTCTCAATTCGCTTGCCCAGGCCATGAAGGGCTAAGGACTCAGGGCTAAGCCAACAGGCTTCATGAAAGGCTGAAAATGGAAATCCGCGCCGCTGAAATCTCGAAGGTCATCAAGGACCAGATCGCCAGCTTCGGCACCGAGGCCCAGGTCTCGGAAGTCGGCTCCGTGCTGTCGGTCGGTGACGGTATCGCCCGCATCTACGGCCTCGACCAGGTCCAGGCCGGCGAGATGGTCGAGTTCTCGAACGGGGTGAAGGGCATGGCTCTCAACCTCGAAGCCGACAACGTCGGCGTCGTGATCTTCGGCTCGGACGCCGAGATCAAGGAAGGCGACCAGGTCAAGCGCACCGGCACCATCGTGGACGTTCCCGTCGGCAAGGGCCTGCTCGGCCGCGTGGTCGATGCGCTGGGCAACCCGATCGACGGCAAGGGCCCGATCGTGGACGCCGTCCGCACCCGCGTCGAAGTCAAGGCGCCCGGCATCATCCCGCGCAAGTCGGTGCATGAGCCCGTGCAGACCGGCCTCAAGGCTATCGACGCGCTCGTTCCCGTCGGCCGCGGCCAGCGCGAACTGATCATCGGTGACCGCCAGACCGGCAAGACCGCCGTCGCGATCGACACCTTCATCAACCAGAAGGCCGTCAACGCGGGTGATGACGAGAGCAAGAAGCTCTACTGCATCTACGTCGCCGTCGGCCAGAAGCGCTCGACCGTGGCGCAGATCGTGCGCCAGCTCGAAGAGAACGGCGCGATGGAATACTCCATCGTCATCGCCGCGACCGCTTCGGAGCCCGCGCCGCTGCAGTACCTTGCGCCCTACACCGGTGCGACGATGGGCGAGTTCTTCCGCGACAACGGCATGCACGCCGTGATCGTCTACGACGACCTTTCGAAGCAGGCCGTCGCCTACCGCCAGATGTCGCTGCTGCTGCGCCGTCCGCCGGGCCGCGAAGCCTACCCGGGCGACGTGTTCTATCTCCACAGCCGCCTGCTCGAGCGCGCCGCGAAGATGAACGACGAGAACGGCAACGGCTCGCTGACCGCGCTGCCGATCATCGAGACGCAGGCGGGCGACGTTTCGGCCTACATCCCGACCAACGTGATCTCGATCACCGACGGCCAGATCTTCCTTGAAACCGGCCTGTTCTACCAGGGCATCCGTCCGGCCATCAACGTCGGTCTCTCGGTGAGCCGCGTGGGCTCCTCGGCGCAGACCAAGGCGATGAAGAAGGTCGCCGGCTCGATCAAGCTGGAGCTTGCGCAGTACCGCGAAATGGCGGCCTTCGCGCAGTTCGGTTCGGACCTCGACGCCTCGACCCAGAAGCTCCTAAACCGCGGTGCGCGCCTGACCGAGCTGCTCAAGCAGCCGCAGTTCTCGCCGCTGGGCTTCGAAGAGCAGACCTGCGTGATCTTCGCGGGCACCAACGGCTACCTCGACGGTATTCCGGTGAACCGCGTGGGCGAATATGAGGCCGAGCTGCTGAGCTATCTGCACTCCAGCCATGCCGACCTGCTGAAGCTGATCCGCGACACCAAGGATCTGGGCGACGAGGCCAAGGGCAAGCTGAAGGCCGCGCTCGACGCGTTCGGCAAGCAGTTCGCGTAAACAACGTAACGGTAATCCACTTCGTCATCCCCGCGAAGGCGGGGATCCAGAGCACCAAAGGCAAGCGCCGAACTGGATTCCCGCCTGCGCGGGAATGACGAACGAGGAAGGGAACTAGAGTGGCTTCGCTGAAGGAACTCAAGGGCCGGATCAACTCGGTCAAGTCGACCCAGAAGATCACGAAGGCCAAGCAGATGGTCGCGGCGGCCAAGCTGCGCAAGGCGCAGACGGCGGCGGAAGCCGCGCGCCCCTATGCCAGCCGCCTCGCTGCGGTGATGGCGAGCCTTGCCGGCAAGGTCGCCGGTCAGGACAGCGCCCCGCTACTGATGCGCGGCACCGGTTCGGACCAGCGCCACCTCCTCGTTGTCGTCAACACCGACAAGGGCCTCTGCGGCGGTCTCAACTCGAACATCGTCAAGGAAGCCCGCGCCCAGGCACGCGCGCTCGAAGCCGCCGGCAAGACCGTGAGCTTCTACCTCGTCGGCAAGAAGGGCCGTGCCCCGATCCGGCGTGACTTTCCGGCTGCCGCAGCCGCCGGATATGACACCAGCCTCGTGCGCACGCCCGGCTTCGACGAAGCCAGCGCCATCGCGCACGAGCTCATCGCCATGTTCGAGGGCGGCAAGTTCGACGTCGCCCATCTGGTCTCGCCCGTGTTCAAGAACGCGCTGACGCAGGAACCCGTGACGCAGCAGCTGATCCCCGTTCCCGCGCCAGTCGTGACGGCGGGCGGCGATGCGGTCGTCGAGTACGAACCCGGCGAGGAGGAAATCCTCGAAGCGCTGCTGCCGCGCTATGTCACCACGCAGGTCTTCGGTGCGCTGCTCGAGCGCGAAGCATCCGAGCAAGGCGCTTCGATGACCGCAATGGACAACGCGACGCGCAACGCGGGCGAGCTGATCCAGAAGCTGACCATCCAGTACAACCGCAGCCGTCAGGCCGCGATCACGACCGAACTCATCGAAATCATCGCTGGCGCGGAAGCGCTGTAAAGTCCCATCCGCGTCCCCGCGAAGGCGGGGACCTCAGGCCTGAGACCCCCGCCTTCGCGGGGGAGCAGGAAAGTCAGAGAAGGCAAGGAACAAACAATGGCCACCGCAGCCGTCCTCAACCAGACCACCACTGGCAAGATCAGCCAGGTCATCGGCGCCGTCGTCGACGTGACCTTCCCCGGCGAACTGCCGGCGATTCTCACCGCGCTCGAAACCGACAACAACGGCAACCGCCTTGTGCTCGAAGTTGCCCAGCACCTCGGCGAGAACACCGTGCGCACGATCGCGATGGACTCGACCGACGGCCTGACCCGCGGCCAGCCGGTAACCAACACCGGCGCGCAGATCTCGGTGCCGGTCGGCCCGATGACGCTGGGTCGCATCCTCAACGTGATCGGCGAGCCGATTGACGAGCGCGGCCCGGTCAATGCCGAGAAGTCGGCACCGATCCACGCCAAGGCCCCCGAGTTCATCGACCAGTCGACCGAAGCGGCCATTCTCGTCACCGGCATCAAGGTGATCGACCTGCTCGCGCCCTATGCGCGCGGCGGCAAGATCGGCCTGTTCGGCGGCGCGGGCGTCGGCAAGACCGTGCTCATCCAGGAACTGATCAACAACATCGCCAAGGGCCACGGCGGCGTTTCGGTGTTCGCGGGAGTCGGTGAACGCACCCGCGAGGGCAACGACCTCTACCACGAATTCCTCGACGCCGGCGTTATCGCCAAGGACGCCGACGGCAACCCGACCCCGGAAGGGTCGAAGGTGGCGCTCGTGTTCGGCCAGATGAACGAGCCGCCGGGCGCCCGCGCCCGCGTCGCGCTCTCGGGCCTGACCATGGCCGAATACTTCCGCGATGAAGAAGGCCAGGACGTGCTGTTCTTCGTCGACAACATCTTCCGCTTCACGCAGGCGGGTTCGGAAGTATCGGCGCTGCTCGGCCGTATTCCTTCGGCGGTGGGCTACCAGCCGACCCTCGCGACCGACATGGGCGCGCTGCAGGAGCGCATCACCTCGACCACCAAGGGTTCGATCACCTCGGTGCAGGCGATCTACGTGCCCGCGGACGACCTTACCGACCCGGCGCCGGCTGCCTCGTTCGCCCACTTGGACGCGACGACCACGCTGAACCGCGCGATTTCGGAACTCGGCATCTATCCGGCGGTGGACCCGCTCGACTCGACCAGCCGCGTTCTCACCCCGGCCGTCGTCGGCCAGGAGCACTACGAGACCGCCCGCCGCGTCCAGGAAACCCTGCAGAAGTACAAGTCGCTGCAGGACATCATCGCCATTCTCGGCATGGACGAGCTTTCGGAAGAAGATAAGCTGATCGTGGCCCGCGCGCGCAAGATCCAGCGCTTCCTGTCGCAGCCCTTCCACGTCGCCGAAGTGTTCACCGGCATCTCGGGCAAGTTCGTGCAGGTCGAAGACACCGTCCGCTCGTTCAAGGCGGTGGTCGACGGCGAGTACGACCACCTGCCGGAAAGCGCATTCTACATGGTCGGCGGCATCGACGACGTGATCGCCAAGGCCAAGAAGCTGGCTGAAGACGCCTGATTTTGCTTTGCCCTCTCCCGCCCGGCGGGAGGGGGCCTTAGGAACCCGACATGTCGCTCCACTTCGAACTCGTAACCCCGGCCCGCCTCGTCCGCTCGGAAGAGGTCTTCATGGTCGAAGTCCCCGGCTCCGAAGGCAACTTCGGCGTGCTGGAAGGCCACGCGCCGTTCATGTCGACGATCCAGGACGGCGCCCTTCGGGTCTACCGCACCAATGGTGCCGCGCCCGAGGACATCCGCATCACCGGCGGCTTTGCCGAAGTGAGCGAGAAGGGTCTCACGGTCCTCGCCGAGCACGTCGAGGGCTGATTTCCAGCCAGAGCCTAGCCAAGGGGCCGGTCCGTTTGGGCCGGCCTTTTGCGTTTGGGGGATCGCACAACAGGCCCCTCCCCCGGTCGGGGGAGGCTGGGTGGGGGTGCGCCGCGCTCACCGGAGAGGCGCGTCCCCCCCCCCCCCCCCCCCC
>NZ_LJHZ01000055.1:0-7608 GCF_001296055.1 Novosphingobium sp. AAP93 | reverse complement strand
GGGGGGGGGGGGGGGGGGGGGGTACGGCGCTGGCGTGGTCGCGGGACTGGCGGGCCGGGGCTACCCCTCCCCAACCCCTCCCCATCGGGGAGGGGCTTTTCGGGACCGGCCTGATGCGCATCCCCCTCACTTCCCGGTCTGCGCAATCTGCGCGAAGATATCGACGAGGAAATCGCCGATCAGCCCCATCATCGCGCTGCCCAGCAGCACCAGCACAAGCGCGATGGTGGCAAGCTTGGGGACGAAGGTGAGCGTCTGTTCGTTGATCGAGGTCGCGGCCTGCACCACGCCGACGACGAGGCCGACGGCAAGGCTGGCGAGCAGCACCGGGGCGGCGACAAGCGCGGTGACCCAGAGCATGCGGTCGGCAAGGGCGAGCAGGGCGGAGGTGTCGTTCATCAGCCGAAACTCGCAGCAAGGCTGCCCATCAGCAGCGCCCAGCCATCAACCAGGACGAAGAGGAGGAGTTTGAACGGCAACGAGACCACCGTTGGCGACATCATCATCATGCCCAGACTCATAAGGACCGATGACACGACGAGGTCGATGACGAGGAACGGCAGGAACAGCATGAAGCCGATCTGGAACGCGGTCTTGAGTTCGCTGGTGACGAAGGCGGGAAGCAGGATCGAGAAGGGCACGTCCGCGGTGCGGGCAAACTTGGGCGCCTTGGCCATGGTGGCGAACATCTGGAGATCGTGCTCGCGCGTCTGGCGGATCATGAAGGCGTGGAATTCAGTGCCCGCGTTGCCGATGGCCTGCTCGGCGTTGATCGTTCCGGCGGAATAGGGCGCGATGGCATTGGCGTTCACCTTTTCGAGCGTGGGCGCCATGATGAACAGCGACAGGAACAGCGAAAGGCCGATCAGCACCTGATTGGGTGGCGACTGCTGGAGGCCGAGCGCCTGCCTGAGGATCGCCAGCACCACGAGAATGCGGGTGAAGCTCGTCATCATCAGCACGAGGCTGGGGAGAATCGTGAGCAGTCCCATGATGAGGAGCAGCTGGAGCGACAGCGAGAGGCTGCCGTTCGATTGCGCGCCGGCGATCTGGCCGAAGGCGCGGTCAAGAGCGCCTGGGATGGCGCTGCCGGTGGGGGCGGCGGCGGGGGCGAGATCCGCGGCGTGGGCGGGCAGCGCGAAGGCCAACGCGCCGATGGCGGCGAGTGCGAGGACAGGCTTCAGTTTCACCGGATCAGTCCTCGCCGCCCGCGCGCGCGGGCACTTCAGCGAGGCGGACAAGGCCCTGCTTGGTGGCCGAGACGAGGATCTCGCGGCCGCGAAATTCGAGCACGGCGATGCGCTGGCCGGGGCCGAGCCACTGCGTCTCGATGATCTTCACCGACTTGGTGCCGCCATTCGGGCTGAAGCGCTGCTCCATGCGGCGTGCGAACTTGAGGCTGGCCCAGGCAAGACCGGCGATAAGCGGCAGGACGACCGCGAGCTTGAGGAGGTACCAAAGCATCAGGCCTGACCATCCTGACCGACCAGCTCGACGATCCGGAGGCCGAAGCGCTCGCCCTGCGCGACCACTTCGCCGCGGGCGATCAGCTTGCCGTTGACCATCACGTCGAGCAGCTCGTCCGTGAGCCGGTCGAGCGTGACCACGCTTTCCTCGGTGAGCGTAAGCACGTCCTTGAGCTTCATGTCGGTGCGGCCGAGCTCGACGGTGAGGCGCACGTCGACGTCCTTGAGGAATTCGAGGCCGCGGGTCTGAAAGGTCATGGGTCTGTCCTGAAAGGTGCCGCCGGGTCAGGCGAGCTGGGTGAGTTGAAGGGCAACGCGGTCGTCGACAGCGCCAACGGTGCCGAGACCGACGAGGCACTCGCCGATGCGCAGGGGCACATTGCGTGCGACCGGCACGGCGAGGACCTGTCCGACTTCGAGCGCCGAAAGCGTGGCAAGCGGGAGCGGCACGTCGACGAGCACGGCGCGCAGGGTGAGCGGCATGTCTGCGAACGGCGGTTCGAGCGGGTCTGCGGGCGTTGCTGTGCGGACGGGCTTGGGCGCGGGGCGGGCGGCGCCGGTCAGATCGGCGAGTGCAGCCATCGGGAAGCCGAGGCGCAAGGTCCATGCGGGCCGCGCCCCTTCACGGATCGTGAAGGTTAGGACGGCGAGCGCGGTGTCTTCCGACATGGCGGCGAGTTCAGCGGTCGAGGCGGCGCGGCGCAGCACGCGGATCGGACCTTCGAGGCCGAGCGTGGCGGCCAGCGGCGGGCCGACCAGCATCTCGATCCGCTGGACCATGAGTTCGGCGGAGAGGGGCAGTTCGCGCGGGAGCGGGGATGGCGCTTCGCCCGGGCCGCCGAACGCACGGTCAAGCAGGCGCAGCACGGTCTCGCCCTCCACGCAGGCCAGCAGCGGTTGGGCATCGGCAATGGCGGCAAGCAGGCCGATGGAAACAAGGCCGGGAGGGGCGAACGCACCGACAGTCAATTCCTCTGGCGCGCTGCAATCCACCACCGCCGCCTCGCCGCCATGGACCGGCGCGAGCGCGAGGCGCAGCTTGCGCGCCAGTTGCTCGCCGGCGCGGGCAAGCAGCGGCAGCAGTTCGGCTGCGGCGGGTGCCGGGCGGAGCAGCGCCGCACTGTGGCGGGCGAGCGGCCGCTGCGCGACGAGAGGGCGTTCGGGCTTCATCGGGCGCTTTACTGGACGATGAAGGTCTTGAAGTAGACGGCGTCGACCCCGCCAAAGCCTTCGGTGTCGGTGAGCACCTTGTTGATCGTGGCGACGAGACGCTTCCGCAGCCGGGCCTTGCCTTCGGCGGACTGGACTTCCTCTCCCGGCGTATCGGCGATCGCGGTGAGCAGGGCGGAGCGGATGGCCAGTTCGTGCTTCTGCAGCCACAGGATCACGCGGTAGTCGCGGTGGGTGGAGCAGGCGAGGCTGACCTGCACCAGCATGTCCGAATCCTTGAGATTCGATGTGAAATCATCGGTAAAGCTGAAGTAGGCGGTGCGGTATTCGCTGCCGCCCTCGCCATCGACTTCGTGACCGCCGCCGCCTTCCTCGCCGTGGCCGCCTTCCTTGGGCGCGGGGGCATAGGGGTCTTCCTCACCCTTGTGGATGAGCTTGGGGTTGTTGTCCTCATGCTCATCGCCATGGCCGCCGCCGCCGATGATCCCGGCTGCGACAAGGCCATAAGCCCCGCCGCCACCAGCGCCGAGCAACGCGACGATCGCACCGATCTTGAGCATCATGCCGCCACCCTTCTTCTTGGGCTTGGCGTCCTTGTCCTTCTTCTCGCTCATCAGGGGTCCTCAGAAACAGGCGTGAAAGGGATCAGGCGAAGATGCCGCCGCCGCGCTCGGTGCGCGGGACGGGCGATCCTGCCGGGTTGGCCGCGGGCTGCCGGATGGCGGGGGGCTGGCGCTGCTGGCTGGAGCCGGGGTCGGAATTGCTGCCGGACTGGCCTTGGGCGAGGCCTTGCTCGCGCGAACCTGGATGCTGACCGGTCGCGGTCGAGCGTGCCGGTTCGGCGACGGCAGCGGCATGTGCGGCAGCGACGGCAGGCGCAAAGGCCGGGTCGGGGCTCGCCATCGCGACCGATAGGCCGGTCGCATCGCTTTCGATCCGCAGCGAGATACGACCAAACTCGCCGTGATGCAGCGCAACTGCAACCGGGCCGCCCTGATCGGCGCCATCGCGCGCACGGGCGATCGAATCGACGAGCTGGTCGAAGCTGAGCGGCTGCGGCGCGGGAGTTGCGGGGGTTTGCAGAGGTGCTGCGGCGGGGGCGCTTCCCGGTTGAGCCAGCGCCAGCGCACCGGCGGTGTCGGGCAGAAGGGCGGGCTTTGCGGCGGGAAGCGCAGCTTCGCTCTCGCCGCGCAGCTTGCGTGTGGCCGGGCGTTCGGAAGTACCTGTCAGCGCCGCCAGTGTCGACGGTTGGGCGCGAGCGGCGATGTCTTGTGCCGCAGCCGGGGTTTTCGAAGCGGTTTCGGGTGGTGGCGCTGCTGGTTCGGCGGGCGCGGCAACGGTGTCGCGTTCGAAAACAAGCTGGGCGGCGGCAAAGGCAGCGGGTTGCGGCGCATTGACCGGGGCAGCCGTCTGCGTGGCCTCGTCCGCGCGCGGGGCGGTCGGCGTTGCGGGGGAGGCGACCTGTCTGGTGGATGCGGTCCGGGGAGGCTGCGAGGTCGCTGCGGACGCCTGCAATCCAGCGGTCGGTGCCTGCCCCGCAACCGGCAGTGCTGCAAGCAGGGCCGGCAGGGGCGAGGCCGTCTCGGCCGATCGATCCGCTTCCGTCTGGTCGCTTGCTGCCACTGTGGTGTCGGCGGTAGTGTCGGCGGTATCGTCCTTGGCTCCCGCCGCGATGAGCAGTCGAAGTGCGGCAACCGGAGCGGCAAGGCTTTGCCGGATCACCGGCAAGGTCTTGCCGGGCTCCTCGGCAGCCGCCGCCTGATCAACGGGAGCTTCGGCGCCAGTCCGGAGCGGTTCCGGTTTTGTGGTTGCGGCAGGGGCGGACTGTCCGGCGGGCCGCGCGTCTTGTGCCAGAAAGGCCGCAAAATCTGACGATTGGCCCCGATCCGTATCGGCATTAGATGCCGCAGGAGCGGTGTCCCGGGCAGGTGCGCGCACCTCTGTGCGCGAAAGCGGGATCGGAGCGGGCGCAGTCATCGCGGGGGGCACAGTCCTTGGCGAGCGGTTTGGTTAACGGCTGCTATTCAAGAGGCGTGCCAAGTGGGCTGGCCGGCTTCGCGGGGTGTGCGGTGTCAGCCGATTTGCGGGCGATACGCTGGCGGGCGGCTTCGATGCGGTCGTCGACCGCGGCACGGCGGCGCTCGGCTTCGGCAGCTTCGGCGGCGCGAGTATCGGCGGCCTCGCGCGCGCGGGCGAGATCGGCGGCGGTCTGGTCCGCGATGCGGGTGAGGCCTGCCACGAACCGCTGCGACTGCCTGAGGTCCGCCCCGGTGGTGGCATCGCGGCGCAGGCGATAGGCATCGATCAAAGCGGCCGTCCGCGTCTGGAGATTGGCGACTTGCGCCAGCGCAGCTTCCGCCCGCGCCGCTTCTGCGAGCGCGGTCTGGCGGGCGATGCTGCGCAGGCGTTCGAGGCGGCGCAGGCGTTTGAGCTTTGTCTTGTCGGTGCTCATGCGCCGACTTTCTCGAAAGCACCGGTGCTCATGTCGCCATCAGGGCGGCGAGTTCAGCAATGCTGCGGTCCATCGGGACGACGTCACGCTGCGACTGGCTGAGGAACTGCGTGAGCGCGCCGTGCATGGCGATGGCGCGGTCGAGCTGCGGGTCGGCCCCGGCGCGGTAGGCGCCCATGAGGACGAGATCGCGGTTGGCCTCGTAGTTGGCGATGAGCGCGCGAAAAGCGCGGGCGTCGGTCTGGTGGAGCGGATCGACGATGTCGTTCATCACGCGGCTGAGCGAGGCGGCGATGTCGATCGCCGGATACTGGCCGCGCTGGGCAAGATCACGGCTGAGCACGATGTGGCCGTCGAGAATGGCGCGCGCGGTATCGACGACGGGGTCATCCTGGTTGTCGCCATCCGCGAGCACGGTGTAGAGCCCGGTTACCGAGCCGCCGCTGGCCGCCGAATTGCCCGCGCGCTCGACGAGCTTGGTGATGGTGGCGAGGGCCGATGGCGGGTAGCCGCGCGCGGCGCCGGGTTCGCCGAGCAGAAGCGCGATCTCGCGCCCTGCATGCGCGACGCGGGTGAGGCTGTCCATGATCAGCAGGACCTGGTGCCCTGCAGCGCGGAAGTATTCGGCCATCGAGGTCGCCAGCATTGCGCCGCGGATGCGCAAGTTTGGCGCGTGGTCCGCCGGTACGGCCACAACGACCGAGCGCGCGCGCCGGGGGCCGGACATATGCTTTTCGACGAAATCGGAGACTTCGCGCGCGCGCTCGCCGATCAGACCGACCACAACGATCTCGGCCTCGGTACCGTGGGCGATCATGTCGAGCAGGACCGACTTGCCGACACCCGAGCCCGCCATGACGCCGATGCGTTGGCCGACGCCGAAAGTGGTGAGCGCGTTGAGGGCACGGACCCCGACATCGAAGGGTTCGCGAACGGGGGCGCGGTCGAGCGCGCTGCCGCGAATACCGCCGGAGGGCCATTCTGCGCGCGCGGCGATGGGCGGTCCGCCGTCGATCGGCAGGCCCTCGCCATCGACGGCGCGGCCGAGGAAGGCCTCGCCGACGGGGAGCATTCCGGGCTTGCCTTCGGGCCGCACGCGCGCGCCGGGGCGGAGCAGGACGGTATCGCCAAGCAGCATCATCAGCATGCGCCCGGCGCGAAAGCCGATGGTTTCGGCCAGCAGCGAACCGCCGCCATGTGCGATGCGGCACTGCGCGCCGATGGGGAGCGAAAGACCGCTGACTTCAAGCAGGCCGCCGTCGCAGGCGGTGACGAGACCATAGCGACGCGGGGCAAAATCGGGCTGGGCTTCCTCGCAGCGGACGAGGAGGGGGAGAGCAGCGTTCAGCATGAAGACAGCGCGTCAGATAGCGCGCGGGTCCAGGTGCCGGGGCCATCCTCGACACCGCCGGCCGTGCCTTCGATGCGCAGCGCGCCGCGTTCGAGCGACGGATCGGGTTCGAAATGCCAGTCTTCGGGCAGGCGGGCAGCAAGCAGCGCGAGATCTTCGGGGTGGAGGCGGATCACGCGTTCATCCGCTGCACGGGCGAGCATGCCGGCAGCCTGCTTGACGCGAGCGGTGAGCGCATCGGGATCGATGGCATATTCGCCGAACAGCGGCATGCACAGCGCAAGGACGGTATCACGCAGGCGCGCCTCGAGTTCGCGCGTGAGATCGGCGTCGAGGCGGCCAAACGCGAGTTCGAGTTTGGCGCGGGCGGCATCCTGCTGGGCAAGAGCCTCGCGGAAAGCCGCTTCGGCATCGGCAGCGCCTTGCGCATAACCCGCGGCAAAAGCGCGCGTTTCGGGGTCTTCCTCCGGTTCCGGTGGCGGCGGAGCCGGTTCAGGCGCAGCGGCTCCGCGCACAAACCGGTGATCCTCCCGGAAACCGCCGGGCGTGAGGCCCAGCTCGGCCAGCGACAGCACACGCACTACGCTAGACATAATCGTCATCGCCCGCACCGAACACGATCGTGCCTTCGGCGGCGAGGCGGCGGGCGGCGGTGACCACGGCCTTCTGCGCCTCGACCACTTCGGCCATCTTCATGCGGCCGCGCGCCTCGATCTCGTCGCGCACCCCTTCCGCCGCGCGGCTCGACATCGCGCGGAAGAAGCATTCGCGGGTTTCCGGCGCGATGCCCTTGAGCGCGGCGATGAGCGTATCGGAATCCACCTCGCGCAGCAGCGAGCCCATGGACTTCTCGTCGAGCACGAACAAGTGTTCGAACTTGAACATCTCGTTCTCGATGGCCTTGGCGAGCTGCCGGTCCTGCTTGGCGATCTCGGGCATCACGCGCTTCTCGACCGCGCGGACCGAGGCGTTGATGATGTCCGCCGCCTCGCGCGGGCCGCCCATGGTGAGCGCGGCGCTGCCGTGGCATTCGGTGATGCGCTGGGCGAGGAGGTCTTCGAGCATGGCAATGGCCTCGGGCGCGACGGGGCCGAGCGTGGCGATGCGCTGGATGACTTGCGGCTGGAGCGGCTCGGGCAGGGCATGGAGCACGCCCGCCGCGACATCGG
>NZ_LJHZ01000054.1:0-4161 GCF_001296055.1 Novosphingobium sp. AAP93 | reverse complement strand
GCGGAGACTCGGCGCTGTGCGTCAGGCCCGCAAGGTGGGGCCACGGCCCCGCTTACCCAATAGCCGCATTGCGGCAGGATTATCAGGAGTGGTCATCAGAAAGGCCCGGACACGTTCCTCGGCAAGTTTGAAGTCTTCATCATAGTAGGCGGCCAATGCCGCGCGCAGCGCCATCGGCATAAGTTCGATCTCACGGCATTTGTTCTGTGCCTCGATGACCTTATCCGGTACATGCTCCTGGTAATGTGCTGCCAGCAGTTGCCACGGTGTCGTGAGCAGCGGATTGCAGGCCACAGCTTGCTCGTAGGCAGCCACCGCAGCGTCGCGTTGCCCAAGCGAGCGGAGACAATGCCCCCGCTCCTGATGGACTCGGCCAATCCTGGGATACACCTGCGCAAGGTGTTCTGTTCGTTGCAGCGCCTCTTGCAGATTTCCTTGCAGCCGAAGAATTACGGCACAGAGGTACGACGCCTCGATATCATCGGGTGGCAGTTGCCTCGCCGCCTCGGAAGCTTTGGCCCACGCCAGTTCCAGTTGGCCGCGGGCAAGGGCCAGCTTGGCTTGGTCAAGCCCGGAATCAACCACAGGTTCAGGCACGGCGCGAACAGTTCCTTACCAATCACACCTCAACTTGGCAGGCAGAACCCCGGAAGCGCAAGACTCCCATATCTTTGCCGCTGCAATCAAAAGAACCAGGCTCGCCGAACCGACCAGGCCGTTGGGGTGCAACGGTCGGCGGAGCCTGACGAAAGCTTGCGAACGGCCGATCTGCCCGACTTACTCGTCGTAGTTCCAATTGAAACGCAAACCGATCGTGCGCGGTCGCAGTGTGGAATTGAGCTGCCGGTTGTCGTCCACCGAGGTGTAGGTTGTGGCCCTCCGGTCGGTCAGGTTCAGCGCATAGAGCTCCATGTTCCAGTTCTCGCGCTTGATGCCGACCGAGGCATCAAACTGCGCATAGCTTGGCAATCTGAAATCCACCGACTTGATGGTCGAGGTGCGGGATGAACCGACAAACTGGCCACCCAACTGCCCGAAGAACTTGTTCCCGGAACTGGTTTCGTGTTCATAGCGGAAACGCAATCCGCCCTGGAACTTGGGCGCGAGTGAAAGCGGGCTGCCCAGTGGCTTGAAAGTCAACGCCCTCGGCCCGTCGCCCGGGGCGGGACGGAATGCGGCCGGTGTGGCACCATAATCATGCAAGCTGGTATCAAGGTATGCGAAGTTGCCCGTTACCGTAAACTCGCTTGTCGCGCGCCAAGCCATATCGGTCGTCAGCCCCTTGACTCTCGCACTCGGGCCGTTGAGCACGAAGGTCGAATTGCTGATCTGCGGAGCGTAGATGCTGACCGGAATGTTGTTCCAGTCGATGTAGAAGATGGCACCGTTCCAGCGCAGCTTGCGATTTGCAAACTCGGTCTTCCAGCCCAGTTCATAGTTCTTCACGCTGTCGGAAGCATAGGTAAAGGGCACAGTGAAGCCATTTCCTGAACCACCACGCCGGTTGAAACCACCAGGACGGAAGCCTTCGGAATAGGTTACGTAGAACAGCAGATCTTGATCGGGCTTATAGCTCAAGGTCACCTTGGGTGTGGTGCCCTTCTCTCTTGAAGGTGATCTGCCGGCCAGGCCGACTGCGTAGTTGCCCCGGCCGCACACGTTGCCATTTGGCAGATTGGCCACGCGCGTGCCGCAGTTGACCGAACCCTTGAGCGAAATCTCCTGATTGTAGTAGCGAAGACCCGCCGTAAGCGTCAGCTTACTGGTGATATCAAAGCTGGCTTCACCGAACATGGCAAACTGGCTTTCGCCACGCAGCGCATCATTGAAGAAGACGCCACCATCGGGTCTCACGTAATCGCGAATGACATCGCCGCCGCCCGGCCGCTGCCCCTTGAAGCCCTGAATCGCGGCACCTTCATAAAAGAACACGTTGTCAACCGTGAGGTTTGACCGGTCATAGTACACCCCTGCCTGAAGCCGTATGCGCTTGTTGGCGGGGGTCGCAATCCGAAATTCCTGGCTGAAGCGGGTGTTCTTCGAGTTATCCAGATAGGTCATTCGCGGTGTGGCGCAAGTCGCATAGCCAGGATAGCTGCAGATGTAGTACGGAGCGAAAGGCCCAACTTCGGCATAGCGGGTGTAATCGAACTTCTGGTTTACCTTACGGGTCAGATACGAACCGGTGTAAATCAGATCAAGCCCCGCCAACTTGCCCTCTACCGACCACTGCGCCTGATTGAAGGTATCCTCGTTCTTGTCCGGCGAGAAACGGGTAACATTGAGATCGCCCAATGTCGGATCGTACTGGAATACGCCCTCGACATCGAGCGTCTGATACATGTTCTGGACATTTACAGTCCAGTCCGGCGCGACCTCCCACCTCAGCGAAGCGCGACCGCCCGCATACATGGCCGAGTTGAAATCGTTCTTGGCAAAGGCCGCATTGCTGATGATGGGACGCACTGCTTGCGGCTTGGCGGCATTGGCAGCGTTGCCGCACAAAGATACAGGCGCTCCGGGCAAACAGAATGCCACCGAACCGTCCGAGTTGATGCCAGCCAGAGGCTGCTGATACGTCGCTGGGATATTGTCGATAAAGCCGCCTTGGCGATCAACGAAGACGGTTGCACGAAACGCAAGTTTATCTTTGATGATCGGAATGTTCAGGTAGCCATTTGCCGAGAAGCTTGGTGCCCCCTTGTGGGTCGTGGCCCCGTTCAGCGAAACTCCGGCCTGCATCTTGCCGAGGTTGGGCTTATTCGTGATATACCGGATTGCACCACCTTCGGCACTGGCACCAAACAACGTTCCCTGCGGGCCTTCCAGAACTTCGACTCGCTCGAGATCGGTCACGTATACGTCGAGATTTCGGCCCTGAACTGCAACTGTGGCATCATCCAGATAAATCGCAACGGTGGGGCTGACGCCAGCGACCGCCGAACCTTGTAGCCCGATCTGCGCAAGGTTTAACCCTCGGATCGAGATCGAATTCTGTCCTGGACCGCGCCCGCCTGACTGCACTTGTGGAAGTTCCCTCAACAGGTCGCTGAAGTTGGTAATGCCCCGCTGCTGGAGTTGCTCGCTACCAAGCGCACGCACCGCGACCGGCACATCCTGCAGCTTTTCGGAACGGCGTGTGGCTGTGACCACGATATCGGCAATACCACTGCTCTCTTCCGCGCCATTCTGGCTTGCAACTCCCGTCGCCTCTTGCCCGAACGCAGCTGTGACCGGCATGCTCACCATCAAGGCAGCGATTGCCGATGTCCGCAGAAGATTGTGTTTCATGCTACTCCCCTCCCGGCTCTTTTGAGCACTAGGCTTCAATACGACCAGATCGTCAGAAAGCCTGCGCCGCGCGCAGCACAGCTTGCAAACGACGCTTACTGAATGCCTGATGAGCCAAGCTCATCTCGGTTGGTGAGAGAATTCTCGGGGATGCTGCATGCGCCCAACTGATCGTTTGATCTGTGATCGCCGATCCAGCGATGGTTGACGTCTATAGCGAACAATTGCTGCAAAGATTGGCAGAGATACGCCGTTTGTTGGCACCTAGACCACCAGCTGAGCAAAGCTGAAGAAATGCACCTGCTTCCAACAGCGAAGGATAGCAAGATCATCCTCTTGCTCGGCCTCAACTCGCGCCTCACGAGCCAAACACTGGGTCCGTAAAATGCTCGATCACAGCGCAGTGCAGATCGGCATCTTCGAGAGTAAGGCCGTGATGCATTATGCTACCCATTGGGAACCCGTCCTGTCGATACCGTCCCGGGACCATCCGGCTCTTCGCGAACCCTTCCCTGAAGGCGGCGTCCGCCCCTCGCAACCCCGATCCTGCCGGCCGAGTTGCCGCGCGCTGCGCGCGCGTCTGCCCGCACCACCCGACCTGATCGAGGTTCCCCTCCCGTCGCTTTCAGCGCCGCTCGGTGCGAGCGCCAGCCGCCCCCTTCTGACGGTCAGTTCGCAGCCGGGATGGTCCCGGACCTGCAGCCTCAGGAGAAGTTCCATGACCAATCTTGTTATCCTCGTCGGCCGCATCGCCCGCGATCCGGAAACCCGCACCACCACCGGTGGAACCAGCATCACCAACCTCTCGGTCGTCACCGACCGGCCCGCCCGCAAGGACGGCAAGACCTACAAGGACGAGAACGGCTACAC
>NZ_LJHZ01000053.1:0-8923 GCF_001296055.1 Novosphingobium sp. AAP93 | reverse complement strand
GGGGGGGGGGTGCGCTGCGCCTGCGAGGGGGGAGCCCCCTCCCCCGACCCCTCCCCAACGGGGAGGGGCAAAGCAGTGACGATACCTTCTTCGACGAGCCATTCGGCCAGCTTCGCCACGCGCTCCACCTTGTCGGCGACGGTGCCGAGCTTTTCGTGGAAGGTGATGCGCGCGAGCTTTTCCGCATGGACGGACAGCGGCGTCTTCTTGTCCTGCTCCCAGAAGAAGCGGGCGTCCGAAAGGCGCGCGGCGAGGACCTTGCGGTTGCCCGCGACGATCATCGCGCCGCCGTCATGCGCTGCGATATTGGCGGTGCAGACGAAGGCGTTGGCGAGCGCCCCTCCACCACCCTGCGGGCGGTCCCCCTCCCCGTTCCGGGGAGGTTCCTGGCAGATGAAGTACTTCTGGTTCACGCGCGCGGTGAGCTGGATGACTTCGGGCGGGACTTCGAGGAACGCCTCGTCGAAGCGGCCGAGCAGCGGCACCGGCCATTCGGTGAGGCCCGCGTTCTCGATCACGAGGCCTTCGTCCTCGACCAGCACGAGGCCGGCGTCGGCAGCGGCCTTCTTGGCGCCATCGCGGACGATGGCTTCGCGCTCCGCATGGTCGACGATGACGTGGGCATGGCGCAGCTTGGCAGCGTAGTCGTCCACGCCGTCGATGGTGATCTCGCCGCTGTGGTGGAAGCGGTGGCCCATCGTGGTGCGGCCCGAGCGGATGCCGCCGATTTCGCAATCGACCACTTCGCCGCCGAGCAGCGCGATGATGCCGGAAAGCGGGCGAACCCAGCGCAGGCTTTCGGGCTGGAGGCTCGCAGCGCCCCAGCGCTGCGACTTGGGCCAGGGGAAGGCGCGGATGATCGCGGGGATCGCTTCGGCCAGCACATCGGTGGCAGCGCGGCCCGGCTTTTCGACCACGGCAAACCACACGCCGTCGCGCTCGGTCAGCTGGTCCTTGGCGAGGCCCGTCTTGCGCAGGAAGCCTTCGAGCGCCTGCTCGGGCGCGGAAGTGCGCGGCCCCTTCGTCTCTTCGCTCACCGCCTGCGTGGCGAGTGGCAGGCCCTTCGCGATCAGCGTCAGGCGGCGCGGGGTGGACCACACCGTCAGCGCGCCGACGGCAAGCCCTGCGGCCTCCATCTCGCGGCGGAACAGCTTTTCGAGATCGGCGCGCGCGCCGGCCTGCATCCGCGCCGGGATTTCTTCCGAGCGCAGTTCGAGGAGGAAATCAGCGACCGTGCCTGGTGTCTCGACTTCGCTCGACACGAACGGGGTTGGGGAATTGCTCATGCCGTCCACCCCGGGAACTTCGCTTCCCATTCAGGGCGGTACTTCTCCATGTAGCCCTCGCACGAACCGCGCGCCAAATCGCGCACCCGGCCCATGTAGCTCGCGCGTTCCTGCACCGAGATCACGCCGCGCGCCTGCAGGAGGTTGAACAGGTGGCTTGCCTCGATCGCCTGCTCGTAGGCGGCGATGGGCACCTTGGCCTCCAGCGCCTTGCGGCATTCGGCCTCGGCGCGGCGGAAGCCTTCGAACAGGGTTTCGGTGTCCGCCACCTCGAAGTTCCACGTCGACATCTGGCGCTCGTTCTCGAGGAACACGTCGCCGTAGCTCACGCCGGACGCGTTGAACTTGAGGTCGTAGACGTTGTCGACGCCCTGGATGTACATCGCGAGGCGTTCAAGGCCGTAGGTCAGCTCGCCCGCGACGGGCTTGCAATCGAAGCCGCCCATCTGCTGGAAATAGGTGAACTGGGTGACTTCCATGCCGTCGCACCAGACTTCCCAGCCCAGCCCCCAGGCGCCGAGCGTCGGCGATTCCCAGTCGTCTTCCACAAAGCGGATATCATGCAGCAGCGGATCGATGCCGATCGCGGCGAGGCTGCCGAGATAGAGCGCCTGCAGGTCCGGCGGGCTCGGCTTCATGATCACCTGATACTGGTAATAGTGCTGCAGCCGGTTCGGGTTCTCGCCATAGCGGCCGTCGGTCGGGCGGCGGCTCGGCTGGACATAGGCGGCATTCCACGGCTCGGGCCCGAGCGAGCGCAGGGTCGTCGCCGGGTGGAACGTGCCCGCGCCCATGCGCATGTCATAGGGCTGCAGGATCAGGCAGCCCTTCGCGCCCCAATAGGCGTGGAGCGCAAGGATCATGTCCTGCACACTCAAGGGAGCGGCGGCGGTATCGGTGGTGTCAGCCATGGCCCCGGCGCTTTGGCCGATTGCATGCGGCAAATCAACCGGCAGGCGGGGCCGGAACGGCGGGTTCTTGCGCTGCCTGCCCGGTTCGTTCATCCCTTGGGGGCAATGATGCGCTTTGTCCCTCCCCTCCGCCGGCTGCTCGCGGCCTTCCTGCTGATCGCGCTGGCGGCTTGCGGATCGGCCAAACCGCCCTCGGACGAGACTGCCAAGGTCGCGCTCTGGGCGATTTCGGACAACACGGGGGTTCACGGCTGGCTGCTCGGCACCGTCCATTCGCTGCCGCGCGGGACACAGTGGCGCCGCCCGGTGATCGATGGGGCAATCACCAATGCGGACCGGCTGGTGCTGGAAATCGGCGATGCGCTCAATCCGCAGATCGCGGGCGAAGCGCTGAGCAAGCTGGCGTTCACCCCCGGCCTGCCGCCGCCGAGCGAACGCGTCGGCGTGAAGTTCCGCGGTGATCTCGCCAAGGTCTACAAGGACCTTTCGCTGAACGACGCGCAGTTCAAGGATCAGGAAAGCTGGGCGGTGGCACTGCAGATCGCGGCCATCGGCGGACTCAAGCAGGGGATGGAGCCCGACAGCGGGGTGGAGCCCGAACTGCGCAAGGTGATCGGCGCCAAGCCGGTCACGGGGCTGGAGACGATCGACAGCCAGTTCGGGATCTTCGACGCGCTGCCGGAACGCGCACAGACCGTGCTGCTGGAGCAAGTCGCGCACGAGGCGGCGGACAACCGCGATGACGACAAGGACATGCTCGCGCTGTGGCTGCGCGGCGATGAACTGGGCATCGCGAAGGAAGCGCAGACGGGCTTCCTTGCCGATCCGGAGCTGCGTTCGGCGCTGCTCACCCGGCGCAACCTCGCCTGGGCGAACCAGATCGATGCGATGCTGAAGGCGGGGGCGAAGCCCTTCATCGCAGTGGGCGCGGCTCATGTGGCCGGTGTCGACGGCCTGCCGCGCCTCCTCGAAGCGCGCGGTTGGCTGGTGAAGCGGGTCTACTGAGGGCCGCCGCCCCGGCTTCTGCTTGCTTTTTCCACAGTAGTCGCTAAGGGCCGCCGCTTCTCTGCGCGCATGGTCATCCCTGGAGGCGTGGCGCGGGGAATCGGTTGAACATATAACGTGAAGGTACGGACAATGAGCGATACGCTGCATCTGCCGGCCGAGACGCGTGAACGGGCTGGCAAGGGAGCCTCCCGTGCACTTCGTCGCGAAGGCCGCACCCCCGCCGTGATCTACGGCGGCAATCAGGATCCGGTTGCGATCCACGTCGAGGAAAAGGAACTGCGCCGCCAGCTCGGCACGGGCCACTTCTTCAACTCGATCGTCGAGCTCACTGTCGGCGGCGAAACCGTTCGCACGCTGCCCAAGGACGTTGCCTTCCACCCGGTTTCGGAGCGCCCGCTCCACGCCGATTTCCTGCGCATCTCGGCTGACCGCGCGGTCGAAGTCTCGGTGCCGGTGATCTTCGTCAACGAAGCCAAGTCGCCCGGCCTCAAGAAGGGCGGCGTGCTGAACATCGTCCGCCACGAGCTCGAGCTGATCTGCGAAGCGGACAAGATCCCCGACGATATCGCTGTCGACGTTTCGGGCGTGGACGTGGGCGATTCGATCCACATCAGCAGCGTCACGCTGCCGGCGGGTTCGCGCTCGGCGATCACCGACCGCGACTTCACCATCGCGACGATCGTTGCTCCCTCGGCTCTCAAGAGCGCCGAAGGCGACAACGAGACTCCGGCCGCCTGATCGTCGGCTGAGAGATTGCGGGCCGGTCTCCTCGGGGACTGGCCCGAGTCCTTTCCGTCACCCCGGACTTGGCCGGGGTCCTGCTTGATCCGCCATGGCGGCGCGCGTAGCGGGACCCCGGATCATGTCCGGGGTGATGTCGTTCTGGCCACTCGGTTTCGAAAAGAGGAGTGCGCGCGATGCAGCTCTGGGTCGGCCTCGGCAATCCCGGGCCTCAATATGCCCTCCACCGGCACAATGTCGGCTTCATGGCGCTGGATACGATCGCCGAAGTGCATGCGTTCGGCCCGGTGCAGAAGAAGTTCCAGGGCTGGGTACAGGACGGCCGCATCGGGTCCGAACGGATCATCCTCCTCAAGCCCGCGACCTTCATGAACGAGAGCGGCCGCGCGGTGAGCGAGGCGCTGCGGTTCTACAAGCTGGGGCCGGAGGCGCTGACGGTGTTCCATGACGAGCTCGATCTCGCGGCTTTCAAGGTCAAGGTGAAGCAGGGCGGCGGGCATGCCGGGCACAATGGTCTGCGCTCGATCGACCAGCACATCGGGCCGGAGTTCCGCCGCGTGCGGCTCGGCATCGGGCATCCCGGACACAAGGACCGCGTGACCGGATACGTCCTAGGTAACTTCGCCAAGGCCGAGCAGGACGACCTCGTGACCATGCTCGGCGCGGTTGCCGGAGAAGCAGGATGGCTCGCAAAGGGCGATATTGTGCGGTTCATGAGCGATGTGGCACTGCGCCAATCTTAATACATGTTAACGTCGGCCCCGCTTACAGTTATGGTACTTCCAAACGGACGTTAACCACCCAAGCCAGCAGAAATGCGTATTTGGCACCAAGTTTGCTTTGTCGGCGCTTAACCACGGTTTTCTGGCAAGGGGACTAAACCATGAAACGCATCCTGCTTACTTCGGCAGCCCTTCTGGGCATGGCCGCGATTTCGACGCCGGCCTCGGCCTGGTTCAAGCACACCCACTACTGCAACTGCGGCCATACCGGCGGCAGCAAGCTGTGCGGCTCGAGCACGACCTCGACCACGACCGGAGGCACCACGACCACAACCGGCGGCACCACCACCTCCACGGGCGGCACCACCACCACCGGCGGCACGACCACTACGACGGGTGGCACCACCACCACCGGCGGGACGACCACGACGGGCGGCACCACCACTACTGGCGGGACGACGACGACGACCACCGGCGGTACGACCACCACGAGCGGCGGCACCACCACCACTTCGGGCGGTACGCCGGTTCCCGAGCCGGGCATGCTCGGCATGATGGGCCTCGGCTTCGTCGGCCTGGCGCTGGCGCGTCGCCGCCGCCGCTGATCTGGCTATCCCCTGCCCCACACCCCGTCCTTCAGGGCGCTGCCTCAGCCCCTGAAGGACCGGAAGGGCGGCAGGTCTTCAGCTTCCCGCGTTCACCGCGCGCGCAAGATCGGCGCGGATAACCCGGTTCGCCGGATCGAGCTGGCTGGCCTGCTTCATCAGCCGCAGCATCTGATCGCGGTCCGTGCCCTGCTCCAGCCGCACCAGCGCGGCCATGTGCAAGTTGTCGGCATTGCGCGGCGCGAGTTCGAGCGCGCGATCGGCAAAGCCCAGCGCCGCTGCCGCCTGACCCGACCGCAGCGCCGCAAGCGCCATGCGGCGGAGCACTTCGGCATCGTTCTCATGGCCCGGAATTTGCCCGAAGGCGGTGAGCGCGGCGGGCCAGTCCTGCCGGACGAGCGCGGCTTGTCCGGCACCGGCGCGTTGCTGGTTGGCTTTGAGATCCGGTGACTGCAGCCGGGCCTGAAGCACACCGGCAGACGGATCCTTCGCCGCTTTTGCTGCCCGCAGCGCCAGATCGAGTTCGCGCTCTCCGGCCAGCACCGAGTCCGACAGCGGCTGCACGGTGCGCAGTGCGGTCCGCGCATCGCCCACCGCCAGCTGCGCTTCAGCCAGCATGAGCCGCGCGTAGGGGTTCTGCGGCGAGAGCAGCAGGGCCCTCGCAAACAGCGCGCGCGCGTGTTCGGGGTGGCCCAGTCGCAGCAGTGCTTCGGCATAGCTCATGCCATTGGCCGAGCGCGGATCGAGCGTGGCTTCCTGCCCGACGAGCGTCTTGCGCACCGTTTCCCAATCGCCCTTCTCCGAGGCGAGCAGCACGGTGAGGTCAATCACTTCCGGATGGCCGGGCGCGATCTTCGCGGCGCGGGCGACGATCTGCTGCGCCGCATCGACCTGCCCCTCCATGTCCGCAAGACTGGCGAGCGCGGTGAGCGGCTCCACCCGCGAAGGGAAGGCATTGGCGGCGGCCGTGAAACTCTCCTGGGCAGACGGCAATTGCCCCAGCTGCGCCGCCAGCATCCCCGCCGTCATCAGCGTATCGAGCCGCTTGGGGCCAAGCTGGCGCAGGGTTTCGACGGCCTTGGCGGCGGCAGGATAGTCCTGCGCGGCGATGAGGAAGCGCGCATAATCATGCACCAGCGCATAGTCGCGCGGGTCGGCGGCAAGGCCCCGGCGCAGGGCATCGAGCGCGGCGGGGGAATTGTCGAGAGCGGTGTGGGCCGCCGCACGCAGGCGCCACGCGCCCGCCGTTTCATCCTGGCCGAGCAGATCGAGCGCGGCGCGGGCCTGTCCGCGCAGGATCGCCGCCTCGGCTTTCATCCGGACAAGCTCGGCGCTGGTGAAGCCGCCTTCCTCCAGCCGGGTCAAAGTCGACTGCGCGCCGTCGCCATCGCCGAGCTTGAGCTGGGTGCGGGCGAGCAGCAGCTGCATGTCGCGGTTGCTGCCATCGCTGTCGAGCGCGCCGAGCACAGAGGTGCGGGCGGCGGCATAGTCTTCCGCCGCGAAGGCCTTTTGAGCAGAGGCATACTGCGCCGCCGGATCGGCGCGCGAGCAGGCGGCGAGCAGCAGGAGGCCGGCAATGAGTGCGGAGCGCTTCACGGCTCACCAATACTACCTAAGCTCTGAAATTTCGGTGAAGCGGGCTCCGGCGCTCCGGCGGGGCCAATCGTCGGAATGGTTTACAAGCGGGGCTTCGTTAATCATCCGAAACGGCGTGTTTTGGCGACTGGCATGGTGTTTGCGTAGAGTGTGTCGGTCCACATTTTAACCACTCAGGGGCAGGGAAATGAACACTTACGCAAAGTTCGCAGTGGCCATCGCGGCTTCACTGTCGATGGCTTCTCCGGCACTCGCCGACTCGATGCTGTTCAACTCGAGCGACATCGGCAAGACCGTGACGCTCGACTACAACGGATATTCGAGCAACGGCGGCGCCTCGATCACCGGCCTGACCGGCTCGACCACCTTCACGCTGACCGGTGTTTCGGGCAACGATTACACCTTCGACTATTCGGTCACGAACACGAGCTCGGCCCCGGTGACCGACTCGCGCATCTCGGGCTTCGCGTTCAACACCGACCCGACGATCACCGGTGCGGCCTCGACCGGTGCCTACGGGTTCACGACGCTCAATTCGAACTATCCCAACGGCATCGGCACCGTCGACGTCTGCTTCAAGGACGCCAACACCAATTCCTGCGCCGGCGGCGGCAGCGGCGGTCTTACGCTGGGCCAGACCGGCACCGGCAGCTTCACCCTGAGCTTCGCCTCGCCGGTTTCGGCGCTGACGCTGAGCGACTTCTATGTGCGCTACCAGTCGATCACCGGCGTCCCCGGCGTCAGCTCGGCGACCGGCGCGGGCACGATCAACACCAGCACGACCAGCGGCGGCAGCACGACCAGCACCTCGACGGGCGGTACGCCGGTTCCGGAGCCGGGCATGCTCGGCCTGTTCGGTGCGGGCATCGTCGGTCTGGCACTGGCACGTCGCCGGAATTCGGGCCGCCGTCCGGTGGCGCGCCTGACGCTCGCCGCGGCCTGAGCCGCGCTTTCCTGAAGCCCCACGAATGCGAAAGGGCTCCGACCTCGCGGTCGGGGCCCTTTTTGCGTTGATCAGCCGCGCTGCGCTTCGGCGAGGTGGCGGGCGATGGTCTGGTTCTGCGGCGCCTTCTGCGCGGCGCGGCGGAGCAGATCGAGCGCGCGGTCGCGGTTGCCGCCGGTCTGGTGGAGCAGCCAGCCCATCGTGTCCATGATCGACGGGTCCTCCGGCGCGACCTGGATCGCGCGCTGGGCGAACTGGAGCGCCTTGTCCTTGTTGCCGACCTGCGCCTGCGCCCAGGCCATGTTGTTGAGCACCAGCGGGCTGCGGCCATCGGTGAGCGCGAGGATCTGCTCGTAGGCAGTAATCGCATTGCCCCAGTTGCTCGCCTTCATCGCGGCATCGGCGGCGCTGAGCGCCTGCCCCAGCGACTGCGGCGAGGGATAGCGCGCGCGGGCGGCGAAGAACGCCGCGTTGGGATCGCCCGCCGCCTCGGCCGCCTTGGCGAGGAGGCGCAGGTCCTCGACGCTGGCGGTCTTGCTCCGCGCGAAGGGCGTGAGGGTCTGCACCGCGCCGGCGGCGTCATCGCCGGCCAGCTGCGCCTTGCCGAGCTCGCGCCGCAGGACGACACTTTCGGGATGGCGGGCGAGCATCGGTGCAAGCCGGGCGCGGGCCTGTTCGGGCTGGCCGATCTGGGTGAGCGCCTGCGCATAGAGCACCTGCGCGTCGTCGCGGTCCTTGAGCTTGTCCTCATTGGCCTGAAGGATGTCGCGGGTGGACGTCCAATCCCCCTTGGCGGAGGCGAGCCGCGCCTTGAGGTAGGCGAGCGTGCCGTCGGTGGTCTTGCCCTGGAAGCCCGAGAGCAGCGCCGCCAGTTCATCGGTGCGGCCGAGATCGCCGAGAATGCCGGCCTGCCCGGTGAGCGCGGGGAGATTGCCGGGGTATTCCTTGCCGGCCTTGGCATAGGCGGCGAGCGCCTTGCCGAGCTGGCCTTCCGCGGTGGCGACCTGGCCATCCACAAGCAGCGCATCGAGCAGATGGCCATCCGCCGCGAGCGCCTGATCGGCAAGGCCGCGCGCCGCCGCCGTATCGCCGTTCAGCAGCTTGAGGCGGG
>NZ_LJHZ01000052.1:0-18681 GCF_001296055.1 Novosphingobium sp. AAP93 | reverse complement strand
CGAAGTCGAGACACAAAGCGCTGGGTATGGTGTCTCGACTTCGCTCGACACGAACGGCTGGGGGATGAGAATTGCATCAACTAGGACTCAGTGCGCGACGGCGGCCGCAGCCGCCTCGTCGATCAGCCGGCCATTGCGGAACCGGTCGAGATTGTAGGGCGCGTTGATCTTGTGCGGCTCGTCGTGCGCGATTGTATAGGCAAGCAGGTCCCCCGCCCCCGGCGTCGCCTTGAAGCCGCCGGTGCCCCAACCGCAGTTGACGTAGAGCCCCTTGACCGGCGTCTTGCCAAGGATCGGCGAGCGGTCCGGCGTCACGTCGACGATGCCGCCCCACGTGCGCAGCATCCGCATGCGCGTGAAGATCGGGAAGATCTCGCAGATCGCCGCCAGCGTGTGCTCGACGATGTGGAACGCGCCGCGCTGCGAATAGCTGGTGTACTGGTCCGTGCCCGCACCGATCACCAGCTCGCCCTTGTCGGACTGGCTCATGTAGGCATGGACCGTGTTCGACATGACCACGCAGGGGAAGATCGGCTTCACCGGCTCGGACACCAGCGCCTGCAGCGGATAGCTCTCCAGCGGGAAATCGAGCCCGGCCATCTTCATCACGAGCGAGGTGCTGCCCGCCGCCGAAACGCCGATCCGGCGGCTGGCGATATAGCCGCGCTCGGTCTCGACGCCTTCCACCGCCCCGTCCGCGCCGCGCCGGATGCCCGTCACCGCGCAGTTCTGGATGATGTCCACGCCCAGCGCCGAGGCCGCGCGCGCATAGCCCCAGGCCACGCTGTCATGCCGTGCCGTGCCGCCGCGCCGCTGCAGCGCGCCGCCCAGCACCGGATGGCGTGTGCGCGGCGAGATATCGAGCGGCGGGCAATAGGCCTTGCACTCTTCCGCCGTCAGCCATTCGTTGTCGACGCCGTTCAGCCGGTTGGCGTGGATGTGCCGCTTGAAGCTCTGCACATCATGCACGTTGTGCGCGAGCATCAGCACGCCGCGCTTCGAATACATGATGTTGTAGTTGAGCTCCTGGCTGAGCCCGTCCCACAGCTTCACCGCGTGGTCGTAGAGATGCGCGCTCTCGTCATAGAGGTAGTTCGAGCGGATGATCGTGGTGTTGCGCCCGGTGTTCCCGCCGCCCAGCCAGCCCTTCTCGATCACCGCAACGTTGGTGATGCCGTACTTCTTGGCGAGGTAGTAGGCCGCGCCGAGGCCGTGCCCGCCCGCGCCGACGATGATCGCATCGTAGCTCGCCTTCGGGGCCTTGTCGGGCCAGTGCTCGGGCCAGCCCTGATGGCCGCGAAACGCCTCGCCGATCAGGTTGAAACCGGAAAACCGCTTCATCGTCAATCGATCCCCAGGGCAGCGCGGCTGCGCTCGACATAGAAGGCCTTGAACGCGTCCACCAGCTTCTCCTCGACGGAATACATCCCCGGGCGATAGCCATCGCCCTTGATCCCGGCGTGGTTGATTGCCGAGAAGTGGCTGTCCTGCGCGTTGGTCGCGCGCCACACGGCAGCGAGGTTTTCGGGGTCATAGTCGACGCCTTCAACTGCATCTTCGTGCACGAGCCAGGTCGTGCGCAGCAGCGTCTTGTCCGGGCCCAGCGGCGTGAGCGAGAACGTCACCACGTGATCGCAGCAGAAGTGGTGCCAGGAATTGGGCTGGGTCCAGACCGAAAGGCTCGTCTGCTCCGACGCGCCGTGCGGCCAGATCAGCTTCTTCGAGGCAGGCTTGCCGTCGAGCGTCTGTGAGACGGCGCCGTTCGCCAGCGGCAGGCGCGCAACGCGGTGCCACCAGCCCTCCGGAAACTCGATCAGATCATAGTAGATCCCGAGATCCTTCCAGCGCTGGCGCTGCGCTTCGAGCATGGCATCGAACGCGGCGTCATCGACCACATCGGCCTCACCATCTTCGGGCAGGCCCTTGCCGAAGCCATAGGTCGACAGCGACTTCATCAGTTCGGGATGGCCCGCGTCGCAGTGATAGCACTCGCGGTTGTTCTCCATCACGAGCTTCCAGTTGGCGGGCTCGATCAGGTCGTCCTGCACCGCCACCTTGAGCTTGGTCATGTCGAAGATCGCGATCTGCTCTTCGATATCGGCTTTCACGCGGTCGATCGGCGGAGGATTGTCCGACAGGCACAGGAAGATCAGACCGCCGATGTTTTCGAGCGCAACGGGGCGCAGGCCGTTTTCCGCCTTGTTGAAGTCCTCGGGCATGTTGCGCGCCGCCAGCAGCTTGCCATCGAGCGCAAAGGTCCACTGGTGATAGGGGCAGGTGATACGCGCAGACTTGCCCGCGCTCTCGCACAGCTTGGCGCCGCGATGCGTGCAGGTGTTGTGGAAGGCGCGGATCTCGCCCTGCTTGTCGCGCACCACGATCACCGACGTTTCGCCCAGCTCGAACAGGAACTGATCACCCGGGTTCTTCACGTGCGCGACGGTGCAGGCATAGAGCCACACCTGCTTGAGCATGACCTCGGTATCGAACCGGTAGGCCTCCTCGCTCACGTAAAGCTTCTGCGGGAGGGTGAAGCCCGGCTTGTCCTGCTTCAGGCTTTCGGCGATCGCGTCAAAGTGCATCATGTGCGTCAGCTCCGCAATGCGTTGTTGTCCGGGTCGAAGGGCGAGTCCGGGATCACGACCGCCCGGTGTGGTTCACCCAGGATCACGATTTCCAGCTCGGTGCCGACGACCGCGTGCTCTGGCGCGACCATCGCGAGCGCGAGGCTCTTGGCCGTTCGCCAGCCATAGCCGCCCGAGGTCGCGCGGCCCACCAGCGCGCCATCGCGGAAGATCGCTTCCGAGCCGCGCGCGTCGGCATCGGTCACGTCCAGCACTTCGAGCGTCACGAACTGCCACTTGAGGCCCGCTTCCTTGCGCGCCAGCAGCCCCTCGCGGCCCTTGAACGCCGGCTTCTTGAAGCTGACGAAGCGCTCGAGCCCGCTCTCCAGCGCGGCGTATTCGATCGAAAGCTCGCGCGGGATCAGCTTGTAGCTCTTCTCGATCGCCATCGCGGTCATCGCGCGGATGCCGAAGGGCTTGATCTGGAACTCCGCACCCGCTGCCATGACACGATCGAAGATGTAGTTCTGCATCTCGATCGGGTGATGGATTTCAAAGCCCAGCTCGCCGATGAAGTTCACCCGCAGCAGATCGACCTTGGCGCTGCCGAGCGAAACCGACTGGCCGGTGAGCCACGGGAACGCCTCGTTCGAAAGATCGGCATGGGTCAGCTTCTGCAGCGTCTCGCGCGACTTCGGACCCGCGACCACCAGCACGCCCATCGCCGTCGTCAGCCGCTCGAAGCGCACCGAACCGTCGGTCGGGAGCGCCTTCAGCAGATAGTCCTGATCGTGCCGCTCGAGCGCACCCGCCGACACGAGATAATACTGCTGCGGGCCCTTCTTGTAGACGGTGAACTCGGCGCGCACGCCGCCGCTGTCGGTCAGCAGGTACGAGAGCGTCACGCGGCCGGTCTTCTTGGGCACCACGTTGGAAAGCAGGCCATTGAGCCAGTCTTCCGCGCCGGGGCCGGAGATCATGCACTTCGCAAACGCCGACATGTCCTGAATGCCGACGTGGCTCGTCACGTGGCGGCATTCGTTGCCGACATGCTCGAAGTAGTTCGAGCGGCGGAACGACCACTTCTCGCGGATCGGCTCGCCAGGCACATCGGGGTGGTTGTGGTTGAGGATCACATCCGGCCGGTCGAGATCGGCGTCGGTCAGCTCATAACCTTCGGGCGCAAACCAGTTCGGACGCTCCCAGCCAAAAACCGAGCCGAACACCGCGCCCAGCGCCTTCATCCGGTCATAGCACGGCGTGCGGCGCAGCGGGCGCGCAGCCTCCCGCTCCTCGTCCGGGTAGTGCACGGTGAAGACCTTGGCGTAAGCTTCCTCGTTCTTCTCGATGAGGTAGCCCTCGCCCGCATAGTCGCCGAAGCGGCGCGGATCGACGCCCATCATGTCGATGCTTGGCTCGCCTTCCACGATCCACTGCGCCAGCTGCCAGCCCGCTCCGCCCGCAGCGGTGATGCCGAACGAATGGCCTTCGTTGAGCCAGAAGTTCTTCTTGTCCCACGCCGGGCCGACGATGGGGGAACCGTCAGGCGTATAGGCGATCGCGCCGTTGTAGACTTTCTTCACGCCGACTTCGCCGAACGCCGGAACACGCTCGATAGCGGAAAGAATGTAGGGTTCCAGACGCTCCAGCGCGTCGGGGAACAGCTCGTATTCGCTGTTGGCCGCCGGGCCCTTCACATAGCACGCGGGCGCGCCGATTTCGTAAGGCCCGAGCAGCAGGCCGCCGGCTTCCTCGCGCATGTACCAGCTGGCGTCGGACTCGCGCAGCACGCCCATTTCGGGGAGGCCCTGCTTGCGGCGCTCCATGATCGCCGGGTGCTGCTCGGTCACGATGTACTGGTGCTCGACCGGGACGACCGGGATGTCGAGCCCGACCATCGCCCCCGTCTGGCGGGCAAAGCTGCCGGTGGCGGAAACGACATGCTCGCAGGTAACTTCGCCCTGGTCGGTCGTCACCACCCATTCGCCGTTGGCCTTCTGGGTGATGCCGGTCACGGTCGTGTTGCGATAGATCGTCGCGCCGCGCTGGCGGGCACCCTTGGCCAGCGCCTGCGTGAGATCGGCGGGCTGGATGTAGCCGTCCGCCGGGTGCTGGATCGCGCCGATCACGTTCTGCATCTCGGCGAGCGGCCAGATCGCCTTGACTTCGTCGGGCGTCAGGAAATTGACCTCGACCCCGATCGTCCTGGCGACGCCGGCATAGTACTTGTACTCGTCCATGCGGTCGCGCGTGGTGGCGAGGCGGATGTTGGAGACGTTCGAAAAGCCGACGTTGAGCTCGGTCTCGGCCTCCAGCGAGGGATAGAGATCGACCGAGTACTGGTGCAGCTTGCCCACCGAGTACGAGAGGTTGAACAGCGGCAGCAGGCCCGCGGCATGCCAAGTGGAGCCCGAGGTCAGCTCCTTGCGCTCGATGAGGACACAATCGCTCCAGCCCAGCTTGGCGAGGTGATAGAGCGTGCTCACGCCCACCACGCCGCCGCCGATCACCACTACCCGCGCTGTCGTCTTCATTTCGCCCTCGGCTTTCGCGTTTCTTATATCAGGAATCCGGTATGCCAGCCAAGCGCGCGCGGCTGAACCGCTCATTGCGGCTATCGCGAAGACTAATGCTGCATATTAGGCAAAAGGACCCCTCCGACCTGCCTGCGGCAGGCCACCTCCCCATTTGTGCTTCGCAAAAATGGGGAGGACAATTTTTCCTCTCCATTTTTCCCGAAGGGACAAATTGGGAGGTGGCTCGCGAAGCGAGACGGAGGGGTTCTTCTACCCCACCGGCACCGGCAGCTTCGCGAGGCTATGCGCCGCGAACACCACCAGCGCCGCCCCAGCAAGCGCCACCCACGGCAGCACCCCCGCCCGCTTCACCGCCGGGCTCTCGGCAAAATCCTCGGACAGTGCCGCCGGAAACACGCCCTTGTCCTGCACATAATGACGAAACGCAAACACCGGCAGGATCAGCAGCACCCCGATCAGGCCATTGCGCAGCGTCCCCGCACCATAGACATCCGCACCCGCCCCCATGAAGGCCATGTTGACGAAGCCCAGCACCGCGCCGAGGCCCAGCAACCAGGTCGGGCAGCGGAACGGCCGCTCCCAGTTCGGGCGGTCCATGCGGTGGATCCAGCCCGATTGCAGGTTGAGGAAATTGAACGCCATGTAGCAGACGTTCGAGATCATCAGCACCGCGAAGTAGTCCGAGGCAAGCAGCAGGATCAGGTTGAAGCCGAGGTCGGTCCACATCGCCGCCGTCGGCGCGCCGTGGCTGTTCACCTTGCCGAGGTACTTGGGCAGCCAGCCATCGACCGCCGCCTGATAGAGCGTGCGCGAGGAGCCCATCATCGAGGTCATCACGATCAGCAGCAGGGAGAGGATCAGCATCGCGATAAAGAGGTTGGCGACGACCACCGCACCGCCTGCCGTGACGCCCAGACCTTTGGTCACGATCGTGGCCAGCGCGAGCGCCACGCCCGAACCATCGCCGATGCGCGGGTCCATCATCGCCTCCAGCCCCAGCGAAGCCTGAAACGCCAACGGCACCAGCGCGAAGATCACGATACACAGGATGCCCGAGGCAATCAGCGCACGCGGCGTGTCCTTGGCTGGGTCCTTGAACTCGCGCGTGTAGCAGACCGCCGTCTCGAACCCGTAGGTCGACCAGCCCGCGCCGAACATCGCGGCCGCCATCAAGGTCAGGCCATAACCGTCCCACGTGCCGAAATGCGCATGCCCCGCCGCATCGCGGACCAGCGGCAGGATCGGAAACAGGTTCTGCGTCGGCAGGTCGCCGGTAATCAGCGGCACGAACCCTACGAGGATCAGCGGCGAAAGGCAGGCAATGCCAAGGATCTTCTGCGCATTCGCCGCCTTTGCCGCTCCGCCATGCTGAAGGGCGAAGGTCAGCAGCAGAAACGCCATCCCGATAATCGAGACCGCGTTGATCCGCAGCGTCAGCTTGTCGCGGATAAAGCCCAGATCGAGCAGCGTGATGTGCCAGGTGTTGATCGCGCTATCGGGCGCGAACAGGCTCGCCATGATGTAGCCCGCCGCGAGGCTTGTGCCGAGCGTCAGCACCGGCGACCATGCCAGCCAGTTGCACCACACCGAGATCGGTGCGACAAACTTGGAATAAGGAAGCCACGCCGCCGCACCATAGACCGAGGCCCCGCCGGACTTGTGCGGATAGAGCCCGGCAATCTCGGCATAGACGAAGCTCTGCAGGAACCCCATCATGATCGAGGCGATGAAGATCACCCAGCTGGGCTGGCCGATCATCGTGGCAACGCCGCCGATGGTCAGAAGCACGCCCGCGGGCACGCCGGACGAAGCCCAGAAGGCACCCTTCCAGTCGAGCGAACGCAGCAGCTCGCCGTTCTCTTCCAGTCCGGCCCCCTCGCTTCCGGTAACGTCGGCTACGGCGGCTCCGCTCATCGCTGGGAGGTCTCCCAGTTCGGGGCGACAAAATAGGGCGCGTTGGACGGTGCGAGCAGGTCCTTGCCAAGGATGTGGTCGGCGCCCTTCTCGCCGATCATGATCGTCGGCGCGTTGAGGTTGCCCGTCGTCACCGAGGGCATGACCGAACTGTCCACCACGCGCAGGCCTTCCACGCCGATCACGCGCAGTTCGGGATCGACCACCGCAAAGGGATCATCCAACGCGCCCATCTTGCAGGTGCACGAGGGGTGATAGGCGCTCTCGACCTTCTGGCGGATAAAAGCGTCGATCGCCTCGTCGCTGGTCACATCCGCGCCTGGCTGGATCTCGCGCCCCCGCCACGGCGCGAAGGCCGGCTGCTGGAATATCTCGCGCGTCAGCCGCACGCAGGCGCGCATTTCCTCGATGTCGTCGGGGTGGCTGAGGTAGTTGAAGCGGATCACCGGCTTGTCGGCGGGATCGGCGCTGCGCAGCGTCACCGAGCCCCGGCTCTTCGAGCGCATCGGGCCGACGTGGGCCTGAAACCCATGCTCGCTCGCCAGCGAATTGCCGTCGTAGCTGACCGCCATCGGGAAGAAGTGATACTGGATATCGGGATAGCGGATGCCCGCCTTGCTGCGGATGAACCCGCAGGTCTCGAAATGGTTGGTCGCCCCCAGCCCCGATTTCAGGAACAGCCAGCGCGCACCGACATAGCCTTTGCCCAGCAGGTTGGCATACCTGTAGAGCGTGACCGGCTGCGTGCAGGCCATCTGGAAATAGAATTCGAGATGGTCCTGCAGGTTGGCGCCGACGCCGGCACGATCTGCCACGACCTTGATCCCATGCCGCGCCAGTTCCTCTGCCGGGCCGATGCCGGAAAGCTTTAGCAGCTGCGGCGAATTGATCGGCCCGCCGGCGAGGATGACCTCGCGGCTCGCCTTGACGATCGAGCGCTTGCCATAGCGCTCGATCTCAACGCCGACCGCGCGCTTGCCTTCCATCACCACCCGCGTCGCCAGCGTATGCTGCAGCACAGTGAGGTTGGGCCGCCGCATCGCCGGGCGCAGATAGGCCTTGGCAGCCGAACAGCGCTCGCCATCGCGGACGGTCATGTCCATCCGGCCGAAGCCCTCCTGCCGGAAGCCGTTGACGTCGTCGGTCAGGCTGTAACCCGCCTGCTGCGCCGCATCGAGCCACGCCTGATTGAGCGGGTTCTGCAAGGTGCCATAGCGCGTATCGAGCGGGCCATCGCCGCCGCGATATTCGTTGCCGCCCTCGTCGCGCCGCTCGGCCCGCTTGAAGTAGGGGAGCACCGAAGCGTAGTTCCAGCCCCGCGCGCCTTCCTCTTCCCAGCGCTCGAAATCGAGCGGATTGCCGCGAATGTAGACAAGCCCGTTGATCGAGGATGACCCGCCCAGCCCCTTCCCGCGCGGGGTGTGCAGCACGCGGCCATCGAGGCCCGGTTCGGGCTCGCTTTCATACTGCCAGTTCCACCGAGAGGTGTTCATCGGGATCGCGAGCGCGCTCGGCATCTGGATGTAGATCGACTGGTCCGACCCGCCGAATTCGAGCACCAGCACCTTGTGCTTGCCATCCGCCGAAAGGCGGTCCGCCAGAACGCAGCCGGCTGAGCCCGCGCCGACGATCACATAGTCCCACTCACCCTCAGTAAGGGGCATCGATCGGCTCCATCGCGACGTAGACGCCCTTCAGGCGCGTGAAGTGGTGGATCGCCTCGCGGCTGTTCTCGAAGCCGATGCCGGACTGCTTGAAGCCGCCGAACGGCATTTCGACCGGGCAGATATTGAAGGTGTTGATCCAGCACGAACCCGCATCGAGCGCCGCGATCACGCGGTGCGCGCGGGTCAGGTCCTTGGTGAACACGCCCGCCGCCAGACCGAACTCGGTGTCGTTGGCCCGCGCGATCACTTCCTCTTCGCTGTCGAACGGCAGCACCGTCATGACCGGACCGAAGATTTCCTCCCGCACCACGGTCATGTCGTCGGTGCATGCGGTAAACACCGTTGGCGCCACATAAAAACCGGCGGCGGGCACGCCTTCGGTCACGCGGTGGCCACCGGTCAGCACTTCGGCGCCTTCGGCCTTGCCCTTCTCGATATAGCCCAGCACCTTCTGCATGTGCGCTTCGGAAATCAGCGAGCCCATCTGCGTGGCCGGGTCGATCGGATCGCCCAGCTTGATCCGCTCGGTGCGCGCCTTCAGGCTGGCGAGGAACTCGGGAAGGATGCTGCGCTCGACGAACACGCGCGTGCCGTTCGAGCAGACCTCGCCCGCCGAGTAGAAATTGGCGAGATGCGCCCCCGAAACCGCGTTTTCGATATCCGCATCGGCGAAGATGATCAGCGGTGATTTGCCGCCCAGTTCCAGCGTGACGTTCTTGAGCGTCGAGGCTGCGCCCGCCATGATCTTCTTGCCCGTCGGCACGCTGCCGGTGAGCGAGATCTTGGCAATGCCGGGATGCTCGGTCAGCATCGCGCCCGTCGCACCGAAACCATGGAGCACCTGGAACAGGCCCTCCGGAAGGCCCGCTTCAAGGTAGATCTTCTCGACCTCGATCGCGGTCAGCGGGGTCAGTTCGGACGGCTTGAAGATCACCGCATTGCCGCAGGCGAGCGCGGGGGCGGATTTCCAGCAGGCGATCTGGATCGGATAGTTCCACGCGCCGATCCCTGCGCAGACCCCCAGCGGCTCGCGCCGGGTATAGCCGAAGGCCGAAGGCCCCAGATCGATATGCTCCCCCGCAATCGTCGGGGCGACACCGGCGAAAAACTCGAGGCAGTCGATGCCCGAGACCACATCGACGACCAGCGTTTCCTGGATCGGCTTGCCGGTGTCGCGCGTCTCGAGGGCGGCCAGCTCATCATTGCGCTCACGCAGGATTTCCGCCGCCCGGCGCAGGATGCGGCCGCGCTCGGTGCCAGTGCGCCTGGCCCATTCCTTCTGCGCCGCCGCCGCCTTGGCGACTGCCAAGTCGACTTCGGCCTGGCCGGCGATGGGCAGGGTCGCAAGGACTTCGCCGGCGGCGGGATTGATGGTCTGGAAGGTGTCGGTCATCGCTGTTCCAAATTGAAGGAAGGCCCCCTCCGTCTCGCTGCGCGAGCCACCTCCCCATTTGTGCTTCGCAGAAATGGGGAGGACCTTCTTGATCCTCCCCATTTTCGTCGGAGACGCAAATGGGGAGGTGGCCCGCCGCAGGCGGGTCGGAGGGGTACTGCTTCCTCTTACTTCCCGAAGTGCCACACCGCGTTCACACCCCAGGTGCGCGGCTTGGCATAGACGCCCGTGGTATAGCCCCAGTAGGTCGAGGCATCGAACGCGTAGACGCGGTACCGGCGCTCGAACAGGTTGTTCACGAAGAACGCCAGATCGAGATTGGTGCCCTTGGGAGTGAGGCCCACGCGCATGTTCGCCACCGCATAGGCCCGCTCGCGCTCCACCGGCGCGCAGAGCACGGTGAAGCAGAACTTGCCCGTGTAGAGCGCGTCCGCCTGCAGCGAGGCGCGGCCGATGCCGGTGTCGAATTCATACCGCACCAGCGCATTGCCGGCGAAACCGGGGGCCTGCGGCAGGTTGCTGGTCTTCACGGTCGTCGCGTCGGGCAGCAGCACGTCCTTCACTTCGCTGTCCTGCAGGGCGCCCGAAAGCTGCAAGGTCAGGCCCGGGATCGGACGGCTGGTGATGTCCGCCTCGATGCCCTTGATCCTGGCCGGCAGGTTGCGAACCACCTGCGCCGCGAAGACCTGCACGAAGGCCTGGTAGTTCTTGTAGTCGTAGTAGAACGCCGCGAGGTTGAACTGGGTGTTGCCCGGCAGCTTCGCCTTGAGGCCCACTTCATAGGCGTTGAGCGTTTCCGGCCGGTAGGGAATGTTGTTCAGCACGTCGATCAGCTGCGTCGGGAACGGCGTGCCGGTCGAGAAGGTGAACCCGCCCGACTTCGAACCGCGGTTGTAGCTGGCGTAGATCAGCGTGTCCGGCGTCGGCTTGTAGTCGATTTCCGCGCGCGCGGTCACGCCGCGGAAGGTCGGGTTCGCCGCGCCCGGGGTCGTCGTCACGCCCGAGGGCGCGCCGCTGCTGTAGCTCCACGAGCCCGGCGTCACCGTGCCGGTCGTGTCGTTGTAGCGGATGTCATCCGGACCGAAATAGAGCGACAGCGCATAGGGCCCGGTCGGCGCGACGGCATTGTAGATGCCGCGCTTCTTGTCCTGCCAGTAGCGGATGCCGCCGATGAGCTTCCACTGGTCGTCGATCTTGAATTCGTTCTGCGCGAAGAACGCAAAGCTCTCCGTCCGCTGGCTGAACGCCACATCGGGATCATAGCCGATGAACGGTACCGCATACTTCGCGTTGAACTTGCCATCGATGATCATCCCGAAGGCGCCGACGGTCAGGTAGTTCTTGCCGAACGTCGCGGCAGCGCGGATTTCCTGGCTGACCTGATTGGTCTTCGCGCGCTGGAAGAACACGGTACCCGAGGTGTAGCAGGTCACGCTCTGTGCCGGCGCGGGGCACGGACCGGGATCGCGGAACGGGCCTTGCGGCACGTACGGGAACTCCGGAACACTGTCGCCCTGTTCGATGTAGAACTTCTTGAGGTGCTGGTAGTCGGTGATCGAAGTCACGTCGAACGCGCCGATCTTGGCATCGAGCCGCAGCGAGGCGCCGAACACATCGCGGTCGACGTAGGCATCGCCGGTGCCCGCCGTGCGCCACGGATTGCCGCCCTGCGACGGCGTGATCGCCGGGTTGGCATAGCCGTTGCCGGTCGTGCCGGTGACGCCCCAGTACGAGCAGAACTCGTTGGGGCCGAGGAATTCGCCTTGGAACTGCGCATTGGGACAAGTCGGCTCGAGCGAGTAGATACCAGCCTGCCGCTCGCGGTCCGCCTTGGCGTAGCGCAGCGTCAGCTTGGCCTTGAAGTCGCTGCTGGGCTTCCACAGCAGGATACCGCGCAGCGCCCAGTGGTTGTCCGCGCCGCGGTCCGGCTGGCCGGGAGTGATGTTCTTGATATAGCCGTCATCGCGCGTGTACTGGCCCGAAACGCGCGCCGTCAGCGTGTCGGACAAGGCGCCCGAGAGCGCGCCTTCCGCGATCACCTGGTTGAACCGGCCATAGGTGATGGCGCCGTAGCCTTCGAACTCTTCGGTCGGCTGCGCGGAGATGAACTGCACCGCGCCGCCCGTGGCATTGCGGCCGAACAGCGTGCCCTGCGGACCGCGCAGCGCTTCGACGCGGGCAAGGTCGAACACCGGGAAGCTCGCGGCGGTGATCGACGAGGTATAGCTGTCGTCCTGATAGACCGCGACCGGCGGCTCCTGCTGGTCGCCGTAGTCGTTCTGCGAGACGCCGCGGATGTTGTAGACGACCTGGCTCGAACCGTAGGCGTTGAACTTGAGGTTCGGGATCGCGCGCACGACATCGGTCGCGTTGACGATGTTGAGCGCCTTGATGTCCTTGGCGCCGACGACGCTGACCGCGATGCCGACATCGTTGGCCTTCTGCTCGCGGCGCTGGGCGGTGACGACGATCTCGCCGGTCTCGGCAGGCGCTGCGGCGGTTTCGCTGGCCTGTGCGTCCTGCGCAAGGGCGGGTGCTGCGATCAGGCCGAGCGAAAGTGCCGCAAAGCCCGTGCCCGCCTGCATGGCGCGGCGGATGATGGTCATGTTGCTCATGGTCATTGTTCTTTCTCCCCGGAGGACAGCGTCCCTCCCGCTTCTCCAGATGCGCGAAAGGTGCCTCAAGCCCGGAGGGCGCGCAAGCACGGCTGCCACGCGCCAAACCGAAGTCCGGCGCGCGGTGCAGAGCTGCAACAGGAATTTCAAGGACTTATGCCAACCAAACCGCTTGTTCGTTTGCTAATAGTATCCATTAGATGTTGGAATAGGGCAGTTTCTGTGCCTATCACCCCTCCAGAAACAGCTCCGCGGCCGCATCGATGATCGCATCGGCATCGAGCCGGTAGGTGCGGTAGAGGTCTGGCAAGTCCCCTGTCTGGCCGAAGCGCTCGATCCCGAGCGGGCTCACACGCATGCCCTTCACCGCACCGAGCCATGACAGCGCCGAGGGCGAACCGTCGATCACCGTGACGAGCCCTGCCCCCGGCGCCAGTGTGCCGAGCAGCGTATCGATGTGGCTCGGTTCCGGCTTCCTGCCGGTCCAGCGCGCCGCACGGCGCGCCGCCCAGCCCCTATGGAGCAGATCGGGCGAGGTCACGTTGAGCAGGCCCAGCCCGGGCAGATCCTCACGCAACGTTTCCCACGCGGCAATCGCTTCCGGCGCGATGGCTCCGGTGAATACAATGGCAGCATCGGCCCCCACATCCGGGCGCTTGAGCCAGTACGCCCCTTTCAGCGCATCGGCTTCCCAGCTGTCATCCTCGCGCGTCACCTGCTGGATCGAGCGGGTGCTGAGGCGGAGGTAGACCGATGCGCCGTCCGGCTTCTGCATATGCTCGAAGGCATGGCGCATCAGCAGCGCGACTTCGTCGGCGAAAGCGGGTTCGAAGTAGTCGAGGTTGGGCTGGCCCATGCCGATCAGCGGCGTGTTGATCGACTGGTGCGCACCGCCCTCGGCGCCCAGCGTCACCCCGGAGGGCGTGCCCACCAGCAGGAAGCGCGCATCCTGATAGCAGCCGTAGTTCAAGGCATCGAGCCCGCGCGCGATGAAGGGATCGTAGACTGTCCCCACTGGCAGCAGCCGCGTGCCGAAGTGCGGCGCCGACAGGCCGAACGCCGCCAGCACGAGGAAGAAGTTGGTCTCGGCGATGCCCAGCTCGACATGCTGCCCGGCCGTGTTGCCCACCCACTTCTGCGCCGAAGGAATGCGCGCCGCCTGGAACACGTCCTTGAGCTCGCCCCGGCGGAACAGCCCGCGCCGGTTGACGAAGCCGCCGAGGTTGGTGGTCTGCGTGACGTCCGGCGCGGTCGTCACGATCCGGTCGCCCAGCGCATCGCCGGGCCGCGCGAGGTCCATCAGGATGCGCCCGAAGGCCGACTGGGTGGATTGCTCCTCACCCTCCGGCACCGGCAGGCGCGCAGGGACCGGGATCGCGGGCGGGCTGTGCTCGGCAGGCTTTGCAGCCAATGCGCTCTTCTGCACAAACGCCTTGAGTTCAGCGGCGACGTTGTCGCCGAGCCCGCCCCACGGTTCCCACTCGGAACCCTCGGCAATGCCCATGCTGGCCCGCAGACCTTCGATCTGGGCGGTGTTCATCATGCCCGAGTGGTTGTCCTTGTGCCCCTGCAGAGGCAGGCCGTAGCCCTTGACGGTGTAGGCGATGAACAGCGTCGGCTTGTCGTCGTTGGCCTGCGCAAAGGCCTCGACCAGCGTCTCGGCGCAATGCCCGCCGAGGTTGGTCATCAGCTGCGCCAGCGCGGCATCGTCGAAGCTTTCGATCAGCGCCCGGGTGGCGCTCTGGTCACCGAGATCCTTCAGCAGCCGCTCGCGCCACGCCTCTCCGCCCTGATAAGTCAGCGCCGCGAACTCGGCATTGGGGCAGTTGTCGATCCAGTCCTCCAGCGCCTGCCCGCCGGGCCGCGCGAAGACCGCCTTCTGCAGCTTGCCGCTCTTGAGTGTGATGACCCGCCATCCGCAGGTCTCGAAGATATCGTCGAAGCGGCGGAACATGCGGTCCGCGGTCGTGGCGTCGAGCGACTGGCGGTTGTAGTCGACCACCCACCAGCAATTGCGGATGTCGTGCTTGTAGGCCTCGATCAGGCATTCGTAGATATTGCCCTCGTCGAGCTCGGCATCCCCCATCAGCGCGATCATCCGGCCCGCATCGGCCTCGCTCATGTGCCCCTGCGCGATGCAGTAGTCCTGCACGAGGCTGGCAAAGGCGGTGATCGCTACGCCGAGACCGACCGAGCCGGTGGAAAAATCGACCGGGATCTGGTCCTTGGTCCGCGAGGGGTAGCTCTGCATGCCGCCCAGCCCGCGAAAGCGCTGCAGCTGGTCGAGCGACTGGTTGCCCAGCAGGTAGTGGATCGCGTGGAGCAACGGCCCGGCGTGCGGCTTCACCGCCACCTTGTCCTGCGGGCGCAGCGCGTGAAAATAGAGCGCGGCCATGATCGTGGTCATCGAGGCGCAACTCGCCTGATGCCCGCCGACTTTCATCCCGTCGCGCTTGGTGCGGATGTTGTTGGCATTGTGCACCGTCCACGCCGAAAGCCAGCGCAGCCGGGCATCGAGCGCTTCGAGCGCGGGGATCAGATCGGTGCGGTCGTCGGCGAGTACGGCGGTCATGGCGGGCTCGAATCCGTTTTGGACAAGGAAACCGGAGATATAATGCAGGGCGCGGCGCAGCGTCTTGCGAAGTTTGCCCCACACAGGCAGACTATTGGCATATTCTGCCAATCAGGGCGCCATGAGTAAAAGATAATGCCAGATACCGCTCTCGATGCGATCGACCGCAAGATCCTGCGCCGCCTCCAGCAGAACGGCCGCCTGACCAATCAGCAGCTATGTGAGGATGTCGGCCTCAGTCCGAGCCCCTGCCTGCGCCGCGTCCGAGCGCTGGAGGAACGCGGGGTGATCTCAGGCTACGTCGCGCTGGTCGAACCCGAGACGATCGGCCTCCCCGTCAATGCCTTCGTGCGCATCCGGCTCGATCAGCAGGACGACCACCACCTGGCGACGTTCGAGAGTGCGGTCGCCGAGTTTCCCGAGGTGATGGACTGCTACCTGATGACGGGCGAGGCGGATTACCAGTTGCGCGTGCTTGTCCCGTCGCTCGCCGCGTTTGAGGATTTCCTCAGGAAGCGGCTGACGCGGATCGCGGGCGTGGCCCAAGTCACCACCAGCTTTGCCCTACGGCCGATTGTGAACCGGACGGCCTTGCCGGTGCCGGATTGAACCGCGGGGGTCCCGACCCCAAACATCCAGAACCGCTCATGCTGAGCTTGTCGAAGCATCATACGCGACCGCCGCGCCAGCACCCTTCGACAAGCTCAGGGTGAGCGGACATGGGAGATATTGACCAGCATTCACCCCGTTCGTTTCAGGTGAAGTCGAGACATTACCCCTCGAAATCGACAGCTGCCCGCCCGCCCCCCTTTCCTTAACCGCTCGATTGATTACACGGTTGCGGCAGAACCAAACCAACGCCTGCCAAATAGCCTGAAAGCCTGCCGATCCATGTACAACCTGCTCTCCGGCATTACGGTGATCGAGGTGTCCTCGTTCGTCGCCTCGCCGACCATCGGGCTCTATCTCGCCCAGTTCGGCGCCGAAGTGATCCGCGTCGACCAGATCGGCGGTGGGCAGGATTTCAAGCGCTGGCCACTGACGCCGGAAGGTCACTCGCTCTCTTGGGAAAACCTTAACCGCGCCAAGAAGAGCGTCGCGCTCGATCTCGCGAGCCGCGAGGGGCGCGATGTGCTCACCCGGCTCATCCGGAGCGTTGGCACCCTCGTCACCAACCTCCCCGTCGGCGGCTTCCTCGCGCACGAAAAGCTCGCCGCCGGCCGCCCTGACCTCATCACCGTGCGCGTCATGGGCTGGCCGGACGGCGCCATCGCGCTCGATTACACCGCCAACGCCGCGGTCGGTTACCCTGCGCTCACCGGGCCGCTGAACGACCCCGCTCCGGTCAACCACGTGCTTCCCGCCTGGGATCTCCTCACCGGCGCTTACGGCGCCTTTGCGCTCGTCTCGGCGCTGCGCCGCCGCGATGAAACCGGCCACGGCGGTGAGGTTCGTCTGCCCCTTACCGATATCGCCATGGGCTCCGCCGCCAATCTCGGCCGCGTCGCCGAAGTGCTGCAATCGGGCGAGGACCGCGAGCGGCTTGGCAACGGCGTCTACGGGACCATCGGGCGCGATTTCGTGACCGCAGACAGCGTCCGCGTCATGATCGTCGCGATCAACGAACGCCAGTGGCAGGGCCTCGTCCGCGCGCTGGACCTGCAGGCAGGGCTGGCCGCGCTGGAGGCGCAGCACGGCATCTCGTTCACTGGCGACGACGGTGTGCGCTATCGTCACCGCGATGCGATCTATGCCCAGATCGAGCAGGCTATCGCTCCGCTGTCACACAGCGCTCTGGCCGAAAAGCTCGATGCCAACGGCGTGACCCATGGCCCCTACAAGACGATGCCCGAAGCGGTGCAGGACCCGCGCCTTGTCGGCGAGAACCCCCTATTCCAGCACACTACGGACAACCCCAGCGGCTTTGCCTATCCGGCGGCTGGCGCCTTCGCGACTTTTCCCGCGATGGAGCGCCTGCCCCCCGCCCCCGCCCCCGTTCTCGGCGGCGACACACGTGATATCCTCGCCCGCCACCTCGCCCTTGATCCCCAAGCCATAGACCGGCTGCTTGAAGTCGGCATCGCAGGAACCCCCGCATGACCAAGCTCACTCGTGCCGCGATTTGCGCCCCCATCCGCACCGCTGTCGGCAAGTTCGGCGGCGCACTGGCCGATCTCAACGCCGGCCAGCTCGGCGCGGTGATCCTGAAAGCGCTGATGGAGCGCACGAAGATCGACCCGGCGCGTGTCGACGACGTCGTGTTCTCGCAGGGCTATGGCAACGCCGAGGCCCCGGCCATCGGCCACTGGTCGTGGCTTGCCGCCGGGCTGCCGCTCGAAGTGCCCGGCTACCAGCTCGACCGCCGCTGCGGCTCGGGCCTGCAGGCGGTGATCAACGCCGCGATGATGGTGCAGACCGGCCAGTCCGACGTCGTCGTCGCGGGCGGGGTCGAATCCATGTCCAACGTCGAATACTACACCACCGAAGGCCGCCGCGGCGTGCGCGCGGGCGGCATGATGCTGCATGACCGCCTCACGCGCGGCCGTCTGATGTCGCAGCCGATCGAGCGGTTCGGTGTCATCACCGGCATGATCGAGACTGCCGAAAACCTCGCCCGTGATTACGAAATCAGCCGGGAGGCCTGCGACGCCTATGCCGTCCGCAGCCACCAGCGCGCGGCTGCGGCATGGAAGAACGGCTTGTTCGACGATGAACTGGTCCCCGTCGAAATCCCCCAGCGCAAAGGCGACCCGAAAATCTTCGCGCATGACGAAGGCTACCGCGCGGATGCCACGATGGAGTCGCTTGGCGCCTTGAAGGCGCTCGAAGCCAAGACCATCCCCGGCGCGGTTGTCACCGCCGGCAATGCCAGCCAGCAGAACGATGCGGCGGCGGCGTGCCTCGTCGTTGCCGAGCACAAGCTCGAGGAACTGGGCCTCGAACCCATCGCCTGGTTCCATTCGTGGGCGGCGGCCGGCTGCGACCCGGCGCGCATGGGCATTGGCCCCGTGCCTGCCGTCGAACGCCTGTTCGCGCGTACCGGCCTTGGCTGGAGTGACATCGATCTCGTCGAACTCAACGAAGCCTTCGCGCCGCAGGTCCTCGCCGTGCTCAAGGGCTGGGGCTGGAGCAATGACGACAGCCGCCACGATGTGCTCAACGTCAACGGTTCGGGCATCTCGCTCGGCCACCCCATCGGCGCAACCGGCGGGCGCATCCTCGCCAACCTGACGCGCGAACTGGTGCGCCGCGATGCGCGCTATGGGCTCGAGACGATGTGCATCGGCGGCGGCCAGGGCATCGCAGCAGTGTTCGAGCGCGCGGGCTGAGCCAACTTGCGAATGACCTTCCCTCCCCTCCGTTCGTGTCGAGCGAAGTCGAGACACCACGCACCGCGCATGGTGTCTCGACTTCGCTCG
>NZ_LJHZ01000051.1:0-25814 GCF_001296055.1 Novosphingobium sp. AAP93 | reverse complement strand
CCTCGTGAGGGCCGGACTCTAATCGCAACTGGAGGAAATTACCCGTGGCAGGTCACGTGCCCTCGCCAACAGGTTCTTGAGCGCATCGACCGGCACCAACGTGCATCTGCCGATCTTGATCGTTTCCAGCTCCCCTGACGCAATCAGCTGGTAGAGCTTGGATCGCCCTATCCCAGTCATCCGCACGGCATCGGGAATCCGGACAGCGAGCGGTTCAGCACCGTTGGTTCGGGCCGTCCTCGGGCAACGATCGAATGGGAGGTCGAGCTGTTCGTCCTTCGCGGGCGTCTTGGCTTCCCGGCGCCTCATTCTCCCTTCTCCTGCGCGAGCTTGTCGAGCTGGCGCCTATGCGCCTCATGCACCTTAGTCCGGAGGGTCGCATCTGGATGGGCAAGCAGAAGGCCATCGAGGGCGCACATGATGAAGACCAACCGGCGCTTGATGAACTCGGCGTTCTGTCTCGCCTCCTCACGCAGTTCCTGTCCTTGGAACAGGTCCGTGACGATGGCGCCGATCCATTGGCTGCGGCTCTGTTTGGCGCGGTTGGCTTCATCCTGAACCCAGGCCGCGACGTGCTTGGGCAGGTAGGTCTGGATCGAAACATTGCGTGTCATGCTGGACTCCATTTTGGTGGAGCCTGGAACACACTGCGGAAGGCAATTTCGTTCTACTTATGTTCGATTGCACGGTCAAGCTCGCTGAAACTGGCGCATTTCCTCGCCTTTCGGCCATATGTGATTTGCGGGAATGCCCAAGACTGATCGCAAGTCAGATTTGACGGAGAAGCTGCCAATTTCACACATTCTCATTAAAATATTGTTATATAGTGAATTTATCTCCATTTTTGCCTGCGATTTGTCGCGTACGGTGTGCTCTACACTGTACCCAGCTTTTGAGATTCAGGCCGACCATTTTCCTGCAACAGGCTAGGCGGCACTGAATCACGTTCCTTAGGAGTTCGGAGCCGCTGCGGCGCCTGAAGCAGGTTTTGTCAGTGCTTGAAACAATGCTCTCGATGCCAGGCCAGGAAGGCTGGATGCGGGCGCTCTAGCGGTCGCTGTGGTGGGATGGCGAAGCCGGTCCTGTTGATCAGCGAGCGGATGCTGTCGGGGTCGTTCGCCTGCCGGCTGACGAGAATCTCAAGGTCGTCATTCAATCCGATCATGCCCCCTATCGAACATCCAGTGGACGGTTCCTGACAGGGCAATCCCGTTGGTCACGATGTCCGGCCCGCCACGATCAATGGGACGGATATGGGCCGCCTCAACCTCGGCGCGGCCGCCGCCATTGATCAGCTTCAGCCCGGTTACCGCGCAGCGGGCATCATAGGCCTCGACAACACGACGGCGGAACAGGCGGTCACGGACCAGTCGTGAACTGAGATTTGCCACGCGGTCGCGTTCGATCTCGAACTGGAACGGTGAGCGCTCCTCGCGCAGCAGGTTCTCGGGCGTCTCATCGATCCTCGGCAGGAAGCTGTCATCTTCCGCGAGGCCAAGGTCGATGATGCGGTTGAAGTCCTCGATGGATAGGGGCCGAACTGCGGATTGGGCGCGGCCCGAAATCTTGCCCTGCTCGTTGAGAACTCCGCGTTCGACCAGCCCCAGGGGACCGTTGAACGCCACCGGGTTGGGGAAGTCCAGGTAGGTCCCGGGTTCGATCAGGGCGAGATACATGTCCCTGGCGGTCGGGTCTGGTACGACATGAGCCACCTTGGCCACCGCGAAGTATCCGCGCGTGTCGCGGATCTTGCTCGGCTCGTAGTAGATGATCCAATCGCCAATGCAGGCGCTGACGCGGGTCAGGTATTGGCGCGGGAACTGATACTGCTCCGCCGGGCTGTCGTCGTAGATCGAGTCGGTGCGATGAACGAAGATGCCTTTGGTCATGACGCTCCTGCTTCGCTGTCAGCAGAATAGGCGCTTGCGCCTATCGTCGGTACGTCGTCCGTCGGCACTTCAGCGGTGTCGGGCAGGCCTTCCTGTCCTGCATGCGCCCTGACTTCGGTTGCCCGTACCTCGATCTCCTTTGCGAAGACCTCCAGCATCGATGGACCTGCTGGCCTTGCTGCCACCTCCTCGACCGCTCCGGGCAGTTCGCGCAGCAACCGTGCCGTCACCTGTTCCACCCGCTGCACCGTTCCTCGCGCTGCCAGTCCTGCGGCTTCGGCCATGCGCCGCCAGTGCCGACCGTAGATGTGCCGCCCGCGGCGCTGACCCCCGATCGCCTGGGCGTGGTTCTGGGTGATGTTGGTCCAGGCGAGGCCCGACATCAGATCATACAGCGGGGCAAGCTGCGGGGCACCGGGGCCGAGCAGGATCGAGTAGTTTTTCGCGTGGGAGTCCACGTTGCCGATGGCCGCGTTGAAGATCACGGCGTCGAGCAGTCGGTTGATATCGCGCGCGGTCATATGCTGGCGGACGAGGGCGAACATGTCTGCAATCGAAGGACCGCGCGTGCCGGTGCCGTTGAACTCATACTTGGCGGCGGGCGGACGGCCGAGGGCCTGGCAGAAATCCTCCTGATGCAGGCGGCGGACATTGTTGCCGGTGCCTGTCCGATCATAGCGCTCGACCAGCAGGTAGGTGCGTTCCCCTGCAACGCCGGTCGTCACCGGCGCGACGTTGAGGCCGATGCGGCGGGCGAGGACCATGCACAGCGCCTCGTTCTGGACGCTGCCGGGCAGGCGTGGATTGTCAGGCTTGAGGATATGTGTCGACGGCGCACCGTTGATCGGCACGGCGATCTGACCGTTGATGATCGCCACCGGCAGCTTTTCCTGGGCGCCGGCGAGGCTCATCGATACGCCGTCTTCGCCCACCAGAAATGGCCGCGCGGGCAATTCCTCGATGATCCGTTCAAGTGCAGCAGCATCCGGGATCGGGCGATAGCCTTGCTCGCCGCGCAGTTGCTGCGGTGCGATGGTGAGTGCGCCTGCCAGATCGTTGCCGGTCCGTGCTATCAGGCCGAGCACGTCCTCTGGTGCAGCGCCGAGCGCGCGCGTCATGGCGCGCAGGGGTTCGCCTTCCGGCAGGAGGTTCATCAGCCAGGGAAGAACTCGATCCCCCTCATAGGGCTCTGGCCGGATCGGCATGGCCAGCGAGACCGAGAAGTTGTCAGCGGATGAACCCCACGCATCCGCATAGGCAAGGCGGGTGCCCTGCGCGTCCGCGCTGATCGTGGCGACTAGGCGGTCTTCGTAGTGAACGGGAAGGTCCACGGTCAGGCCTGCGAAATGCCGGTCGCGGTGAGCCGCAAGCCCACAGCCTTGGCGGCGGCGAGTGCCTTGCCGAGTTGCGCGGTGGGCTTTCCTGCTTCCAGATCGACAATGAAGCGTTCGCCGCTGTTGATTGCGAGCGCCAGCTCCCGCTGGGTAAGGCCAAGGGCCTTGCGGGCCGAGGCGACGGCTGCGCCGAATTGGGTTGCGTCGTCGATCATGTCGGTCTTACCGAGCGGGAAGTTCTCATATGTGCTGTAGAGTTTCAAGAGCATTTCTTCCCGATCGGGAAGGAAGTCCACTGATGTTGAGGCCTATCCGGAAATTCTTACCGCTCGGTAAGTTGATTGGTGGCCTGGGCGGACGTTCCGTGCTATCGAGGGCGCGTCGAAGTCAGTGGATCTGTCCATGTCGATCGCCAGCGCTCAATACGACGATGACGAAATACTTGCCATGACGCGGGCGGCCGCTGCATTGGTCGCGCGCTGGGGCGTTCAAGATGAAGCAGCCGAGCGGCTTCTTAACGGCGAAGGGCGGGCCGCAGCGCTACTCGGCATTCATCGCGCATTGCGATGCATGTTCGCTGACAGCGATAGGGCCGCGCGGTGGATTGGTGCACCTAACGAGGCCTTTGATGGGGCCAGCGCGCTCGATCTCGTGCTGGCAGATGGCCTCGCAGGTATGCGGCGCGTCGAGGCCTACCTTGATGCGGAAATCGCCAGCTGAACAGATTGCTGACAGATCCTGAGCAATGCAGCAGGATCAACCCGGCAACGCGCTCGCAGCGCCCGATGGCTTGCGGAAGCTGCCTTGCAGCACCTTTGCACCGGACCTGAGCTGGTCGAGATAATCCGCCCAACTCTGCATCATCCTGATCCGCTCTTCCCAGTGCTCGCCGCGCGCATAGGCGCGGCGGACGTCATCGGTCTCGGCATGGCCGAGCTGGCGCTCGATTGCGTCGGGGTTCCAGTGGCCTTGCTCGTTCAGCAGTGTGCTGGCCATGGCGCGGAAGCCGTGAGCGGTCATCGTGGTGCCATCGAATCCCATCCGACGCAGCGCGAGGTTGATCGTGTTTTCACACATTGGCCGGTCGCGCTTGCCTTGGGCGGGGAAAAGGTAGCGACGGTTGCCGGTAATCTCGCGCAGCTCTTCCAGGATGGCGAGGACCTGACGGCTGAGCGGCACACGGTGCGCGACACGCATCTTGGTCTTGTCGGCGGCGATGGTCCAGATGTTGCGGGTGAAGTCGAACTCGCTCCATTCGGCCTGCCGCAATTCGCCAGGGCGCACGAAGACATAGGGAGCCAGCCGCAGCGCTGCGTGAGTGACCGGATAGCCTGAATAGGCGTCGATCGCGCGCAGCAGTTCGCCCGCTTCCTTCGGTGTGGTGATGGCGGCGCGGTGCGTCACCTTGGGCACGATCAGTGCGCCGCGCAGGTCTGCTGAAACGTCCCGGTCGGCGCGGCCGGTGGCGATGGCATAGCGGAAGACCTGCCCGCAGGTGCTGCGCAGCCTTCGTGCGGTTTCGTAATGGCCGCGCTTTTCGACAGCGCGCAGGACGGCGAGCAGTTCGGGCGCCTTGATCTCGCCGACCTTGCGGTCTCCGATGATGGGGTAGGCGAATTCGAGCAACCAAGTCAGCTTGCCCACGGTCACATCGGCACGGCCCTCGCGTCGGGCCTTGTCGAGCCATTCTTCCGCCACGGCCCTGAAGCTGTTCACATTGGCAAGCGGGCCGGTGATCTTGTCGATCTTGCGCTTGGCGGCGGGATTGATGCCCTCTGCGATCTGCTTCTTGATCTCCAGCCGTTTGGCACGCGCCTCGGCGAGGGTGACGGTCGGATAGACCCCCAGCGCGGCTGTCGCTCGCTTTTCTCCAAAGCGATAGTCGACCCGCCAGCACCGCTGACCGGCCTTGGTGACCAGCAGGTACAGGCCGCCCCCGTCAGAGAGCTTGTAGGGCTTGTCGCGCGCAACTGCCTTTCGGACTGCCAGATCGGTAAGCATGAAGCCACATTTTTGCCGGTTTTGATACCGTCAAAAATACCGTCGGATACCGCCAATTGCAACGATTTCAGCCGGATGCCGGTGGACGCTAGATCCGTGAAAAGCCTTTGATTTCTTGGACTTTTCCGGACGCTTGCGGATGCGTCCGGAAAGAAAAATGGTGCCCAGAAGAGGACTCGAACCTCCACGCCGTTTCCAGCGCCGCCACCTGAAGACGGTGCGTCTACCAATTCCGCCATCTGGGCACGGGAGCAATGGGCCGAAGCGCCAACTGCCGGGTAGGAGCGCGCCGATAGGGCAGGGATGCGCACCTTGTCAACCGCGGTTTGCATTTGCACCGATCAGGCTGCCTAAACCATTGAACCGGAGGGCGCGGCTGTGGCAAGGGCGGCGCGAACAGGAAATGGAATGGAACGCATGAGCAAGGACGGTGGGCGCGATCTTGACGGGCAGCTGATCGCTGTCGTTGGCGGCAGCGGGTTCATCGGCACGCATGTGGCGCAGGCGCTGCTCTCGCGCGGGGCGCGGCTCAGGGTGTGCAGCCGCCATCCCGAGCGCGGGTACCGGCTCAAGACCCTCGGCGGGCTGGGCAAGATCCAGCTTGTGGCAGTTGACGTAACCAAGCCGCACACGCTGGAAGTCGCGCTCACGGGCTGCGATGCGGTGGTGAACCTTGTCGGTGCGTTCACTGGCAAGCTCGATGCGGTGCAGGGTTCGGGTGCGGGGCAGCTTGCCGCGATCGCACGCGCCAAGGGCGCCAAGGCGTTCGTTCATGTGTCGGCCATCGGTGCCGATGCTGCTTCCTCGGTGGCCTATGCCAGCACCAAGGCGGCGGGTGAGGCGGCGGTGCTTGCCGCGTTCCCTGAAGCGGTCGTGCTGCGCCCCTCGGTCGTGTTCGGCGAGGATGACGCGTTCATCAACCTCTTCGCAGGGCTGATCGCCAGCGCGCCGGTGATGCCGGTGTTCGCTGCCGATTCGCGGTTCCAGCCGGTGTTTGTCGACGACGTGGCCGATGCTGTCGCCAATGTACTCGCCGCCCCGGCAGACTTTGCAGGCAAGACTTTCGAGCTGGGCGGCCCGGATGTGATCACCATCGGCGAGCTCAACCGCCGCATCGCCAAGGCGGCGGGCCGTTCGCCGAAGTTCCTCGAATTGCCCGACGGCGTCTCGGCGGCTTTTGCTTCGCTGACCGGGTGGCTGCCCGGCGCACCGATGAGCCGTGATCAATGGACGCTGCTGCGGCAGGGCAATGTGGTGAGCGGAACGCTGCCGGGCCTTGCCGAGCTTGGCGTGCAAGCGCGGCCGCTGGACCTGTTTCTCGGCCGCTGGATGGTGCGCTTCCGCAAGGCAGGCCGTTTCGGGGTGCGCACCAAGGCCGCCTGAACCGGTGCGAAAAGCGACAAAAGCGACACCGTGTCGCTTTTGAGATGTGATGTTTTTCTGTTTGTTGACAACAGCTTGTGCGCCTGAAAGCGACAAGGTGACATATTTTGCGTGTGCGCGCCTGAACCGACCATTTCAAAGAGCACGTGACCGCACGCGGCCACGCAGGATGTATCGCAGAATGGCGGCCTGTAGGAAAGCGGGCGCGGCTTGACTGGTCCGGCGTGAGCCCGGCGATCTTCGGCTTGCTGTTCCAATCGGTGATGGATGCGCGGTTGTGGCCGCCTTTCGCGATGGCGCCTTCAGGTCAGGCGGAAGACCTGGATCAGGCGCCCGTTGGCCTTGGGGCCGAAATCCGGCACCGGGATTTCGGGCGGAACCGGGTAGACCAAGGTGGCGACGAAGGACGATTCGCGCAGCCAGGCGTATTTCTTGCCGGCCACGTTGAAGCTGGGCAGCAAGCGGAACTTGCTGTCGGTGTAGCGCGGACCCTTGTTGTGGATGATGATCTGGACGCCGTCGTCGGTGCGCAGGCGATAGAGCGCGTCGATGATCTGGACCCCGTCCGGACGCGTGACCGGAAAATCGCCGCCGCCGGGGATGACCGTGCCCTTGATGCCGCGCCCGTAGAAGGTGCCGCCGACGATCGGCCAGACCACGTCGCGATCACCGTCGGCCGAAGTCTGGTCGGCGAGGTCACCCATGTTCTCGGGCTCGGTGCAGAAGGGCAGGATGTTCATCACCCATTCGAGGCCGACCTGATCGTAGATCCTGGGTGCCGGTCCTGCGGGCATGGGCGGGGCGGCAGGCTCGTAGGTGTTGGGGGTGACGGCGCCGACGCGGGAGGCGGCACCCGCCAGGGGAACCGCGGCTCCGATGAGACCGAGGGCGCTGCGGCGGGAAATCGTCATCTTGGAGGTCTCTCCGGCAGGCTTCAGGCGTTCACGTCGGCGTAGTGCGACGGCGGCTGGATCACGTCCATCCGTTCGGTAAGAAGGGGGCGAAAGCTGGGCCTGCTCTTGAACACCGAATACCAGCTGGCGGCCTGTTCGTGGAGCGACCAGTCGATCCCGCCGAGGTAGTCCGCGACCGAGATCTGCGCGGCGGCGGCAAGATCGGCGAGGCTCATGGTGGAGCCGGCCAGCCAGGGGCGGTTATCGATCAGGTAGTCGATGTAGTAGAGGTGCTCGTTGGCGAGGCGCATCGCATCGCGCAAGATCCGGGAGTCAGGCGACTGGCGGTAGACGAGGCGCTTCTTCATGCGCTCTTCGAGCAGCGGCTGGGTGACGGCGGCGAAGAAGTTTTCGTCGAACATCGCGACGAGGCGGCGGATTTCGGCCCTTCCCACGGCGGTGCCGTTGATCATCGGCGCCTTGTCGACCGTCTCCTCGAAATACTCGCAGATCGCGCGGCTGTCGGCGAGGGTGATCTGCTTTTCGGGATTGTGCAGCACGGGGGTGCGCCCGGCGTGGTTGAGCATCTGGAACGCCTCGCGGTGCTCCCACGGGTTCTCGCGGATGAGTTCGTAGGGCACGCCCTTTTCGGCGAGGAGCAGGCGCACCTTGCGGCTGAACGGGCACAGCGGGAATTGATAGATCTGCCACATGGTTCGTTTCCATGCACGCCGGGGGACGGCGAAGTCCAGTGCGGGCGGGTGCGGGGTGGCTGATTTTTCGGAGGATTGTTGGCGGCTTTCGCGGTGGGCGCTGCCCTGCTAGGGGCGCGCGCATGTTGACAATTCAGGGCCTCACCGTGCGGCTGGGCGGGCGCACCATTCTCGACCGCGCCTCCGCGACGATCCAGCCGGGCTCCAAGGTGGGGCTGATCGGCCGCAACGGCGCGGGCAAATCGACGCTGATGAAGGCGATCATCGGCGAGATCGAGCCCGACGAGGGCGGGATCGAGATGCCCAAGCGGATGCGGCTTGGCTATATCGCGCAGTCCGCCCCTGCGGGTTCGGCGACGCCGTTCGAGACGGTGCTGGCGGCCGATACCGAGCGCGCCGCGCTGATGGCGGAAGCGGAGACCTGCGAGGATCCGGACCGGCTGGCGGAGCTATACGACCGGCTGATCGCCATTGACGCCTATACGGCGGACGCGCGGGCGGCGCGGATCCTGATCGGGCTGGGCTTCGACGAGGCGATGCAGGCGATGCCGCTCGACAGCTTTTCGGGCGGGTGGAAGATGCGCGTGGCGCTGGCCTCGCTGCTGTTTTCCGCACCCGACCTGCTGCTGCTCGACGAGCCCTCGAACCACCTCGATCTGGAAGCGACGCTGTGGCTGGAGAACTTCCTCCAGAACTATCCCGGCACGATCGTGGTGATCAGCCACGAGCGCGATCTGCTCAACAACGTGGTCGATACGATCCTCCATTTGCAGGGCGGGAAGATCGCGCTCTATGCGGGCGGATACGATGCCTTCGAGCGGCAGCGGGCCGAGCGCGCGGCGCAGATTGCCGCAGCGAAGGCTGCGCAGGATGCGCAGAGGAAGAAGCTGGCGGACTATGTGGCGCGCAATTCGGCGCGCGCCTCGACCGCAAAGCAGGCCCAGTCGCGCGCCAAGATGCTGGCGAAGATGCAGCCGGTGACGGCGATGCTCGAGGACCCTTCGCTGAGCTTTGATTTTCCCGATCCCGACGAACTGCGGCCGCCGCTGATCACGCTGGATCTGGCGGCGACGGGCTATGTGGCGGAGAAGCCGATCCTGCGGCGGCTCAACTTGCGCATCGATCCCGATGACCGGATCGCGATGCTGGGCCGCAACGGCAACGGCAAGACTACCTTGGCGCGGCTGCTGGCGGGGCAGCTGGCGGCGAGCGAGGGCGGGATGACGGCCTCGGGCAAGCTCAAGATCGGCTATTTCACGCAGTATCAGGTGGAAGAACTGCCGGCGGATTCGACCCCGCTCGAGCTGATGACACGGGCGATGCCGGGCAAGACCCCGGCGGCGGTGCGTGCGCAGCTTGGGCGGTTCGGCTTCTCCGGCCCGCGCGCCGAATCGCAGACGGCGACGCTTTCGGGCGGCGAACGGGCGCGGCTGGCGCTGGCGCTCGTCACGCGCGATGCGCCGCATCTCCTGATCCTCGACGAGCCGACCAACCACCTCGATGTCGATGCGCGCGAGGCGCTGGTGCAGGCACTGAACGATTATGCCGGGGCGGTGATCCTGATCAGCCACGACCGGCACATGGTGGAGCTGACGGCGGACCGGCTGGTGCTTGTCGATGGCGGCACGGCCAAGGACTATCCGGGGAGCATCGAGGACTACATCGATTTCGTGCTCGGGCGGAACCAGCCCAAGGCGGAGGCGGGCAAAGGCGCCACAAGCAAGCCGAAAGGCGGGGCCAAGAGCCGCGAGGAGATGAAGGCGCTGCAGAAGGCGGTCAGCGAGGCTGAAGCCGCGGTCGGCAAGGCCGAGGCGCGGCTGGCGGCGATCGATGCGGCGATGGCGGGCTCCGGCAAACCGGCGGCGGACCTCGCCGGGCTGGGCATGGCCGAACTGGGGCGCCAGCGGCGCGAGGTGGCAGATCAGCTGGAAGCGGCGGAAGCGCGCTGGATGGAAGCGGGCGAGGCGCTCGACGCCTTCATGAACTGAGAGATGCCTGCCCTAGCGAGGCCTGCATCGTCAGCTTGGCTTCGATCCCGTCCCACAGCTTCTGCAGGCGGGCGTTGACGTCGCTGGCGGCGGCAAATGTGCCGAGCGGGGCACGGCGCGCGGCGGTCTGCTCGATTGCGCTGGCCATCGGGATCACCGGCCAACCCGCCGCGAAGCCCGACAGCACATCACGGTGCAGCTTGCGGCGCGCATCGAACATCGAAAGCACCGGCAGGATCGGCGGATGGCGCGGGTGGTTGGCGAGGATCTCCGCCTGGATCATCGGCAGCGCGCGGGCGGACAGCGGCGAGGGTGGCAGCGGCACGATCAGCAGATCGGCGGCGGCGAAGACCTGCTCGCTGATCTCGTTGAGCGCGGGCGGGCAATCGATCACGATGCGCTCGTAGTCATCCGAGAGCGCGGCAGCAGTGCGCGCCATGCGTTTGCGCTTGCCGATCCGGGCGAGCGTGGCGGGCAAGCTGCGCATGCTGTCATCGGCCTGCAGCACGGCAAGGCCGGGATAGCGCGAAGGGACGATCAGATCGCTTGGCTTGCTGTCCTTGCGGAAGATTGACGCGGCATCGCTTTCGGCGCGGTCGGGCAGGCCGAGCAGCCAGCCCGCACCCCCCTGCGGATCGAGATCCCAGAGCAGGGTGGAATGGCCGGACAGCGCCGCCGAACGCCACGCCATGTCGACCGCGAGGGTGGTTTTCCCGACGCCGCCCTTGACGCTGTAGACTGCGATGACCGCCATTGCTCCCGCCGTTCGTTGATCTCGCGGCATTGTGAACAATCGAGCGGGAATGGCAACCTGCGCGCCAGCCCCGGTCCCGACAAGGATGGTCCCGCCATGGGACGCCGGTCCCGCCCGTCAGCGCAGCAACCGCATCCTTTCGCGCAGGATATCAAGACCGATGCGTTCGACCTCGGTTTCGAGGCAGTCTGCATGGAGCAGCGTGGCGAGGCTGCGCTGCTTCTGGGCAATCATGTCGATCGCCTGCAGGCTGTCCATGTGCCGCATGGCGACGTCCATATCACCGCAGAGCGAGGCGCCGAGTGCTTCGACTTCGTGGGACAATTCCTCGAGCACCAGCGCGATTTGCCGGTGCGATGCGGTGTTGGCGGGGGGGCCTGAAGCCACGGGGGAGGCCATTGCGGCGGGTTCCTTGATGCGAAAGTGAGTGCAGGATCAGGCGGCAGCGGCGAGCTGCGCCCCATCGCTCAAGGCGAAAAGGTTGAGGACCATCACCATCTTGTCCTCGATCGCGGCGAGGCCTTCGAGGAAGGGTACGACGCTGTCGTTGCCGACGCCCGGGGGCGGCGCCTGCAGCGTCTGATCGGGCACGGTCACGATGTCGCTCACCGAATCGACGATCCAGCCGCCGACCTGATGGCCCAGCTGCGTGACGATGATCGCGTGGCGCGGGGTCGGCTCGGTCGCGCGCCAGCCGAGGCGGGCGGCGAGATCGACGACGGGCAGCACGGTGCCGCGCAAGTTGACAACGCCCGCGACATAGTGCGGCACACGTGGCAGGCGTGTGGTCGGCGTCCAGGCGCGGATTTCGCGGATCGACATGATGTCGAGTCCGAAGACCTGGCCCTCGACCTCGAAAGTGATCAGTTCGCGGATCATCGTATGGGTTCCTTGGGGCAGGAGGAAATCAGTGCGCGACGCGGCGCACGGCGGCGACGAGCTTGGCGGCATCGAAGGGCTTGACGATCCAGCCGGTCGCGCCGGCCTCGCGGGCGCGGGCCTTCTTCTCGTCCGAGCTTTCGGTGGTGAGCACCAGGATCGGCCGGTCGCGGTGGCGGGTGCCCTCGCGCAGGCGCTCGATCAGGCCGAAGCCGTCGAGGCGCGGCATGTTGATATCGGTGATCACCACGTCGACTTCGTTGAGCGCGAGCCAATCGAGCGCGGCGAGGCCGTCTTCGGCCTGCGCCACTTCGAAGCCTTGTGTCGAAAGAGCGTGGTTGAGGAGCGCCCGCATGCTCGGGCTGTCGTCTACAGTCAGGATTCGGGTGGTCTGGGTCATCGTGGGGCTCGCTTGTTGCAATCAGAACAGTTCGACATCGCCGGACGCGATGGCCGGGCGGGTGGTGGGTTTGACCGGCGGCGCGAGGCGATCCTCGACCGTGCGGCAGCGGATCTGGCCTGAGGCCGGGCGGAAATCGACACGGCGGGCGCTGGTGCCGCCAAGGTCCTCGCGCATGACCATGATGCCTTCGCGCTTGAGGAAGGCCTGCGCGAACTCGGCATTGGCGGTGCCGATGCGCATCATGTTGCGGTTGACGTTGGCGCCGCCGTAGAGATGCGCGCGCAGCCGCGATTTGCGTGCGCCCATGCCGAGCATCTGGTTGACCAGCAGCTCCATCAGATAGACGCCGTAGTGCTCGTCGATGGTGGTCGTGGCGGCAAGGCCGGCGGGCGGCTCGGACAGCAGGAAGTGGTTCATGCCGCCAACCCGCGCTTCGGGATCATAGAGGCACGAGGCGACGCAGCTGCCGAGCACGGTCGAGAATTCGATTGTGGCGTCATTGCTGACCAGCGCCTGACCTTGCATGACGGTCACGCGCTCGATCGGGCGTTCGAGGCTTCCAAGGATACGGCGTTCGAACATCGGATCAGGCTGCCTTGCTGAAAGCGTGGCGCGCAATCGTGCCGATCGGCGCGACGACCCCGGCGGCGCCAAGCGCGATCGCGGCGCGCGGCATGCCGAACACGGTGCACGTCGCTTCATCCTGCGCGATGGTGCGCGCGCCGGTCTGGGCAAGGGCGAGCAGGCCTTCGGCGCCGTCGGTGCCCATGCCGGTGAGGAGGATGCCGACTGCGCCCGCGCCGACCACTTCGGCGACCGAGTGGAACAGCACATCGACGCTGGGAAGGTGGCCGGAAACCGGCTCGCCCCGGCGCAGGCGCTGGTAGAGATGACCGCTGCGGCCGCCGACGGAGAAATGGCGGTCGTCGCCCGGCGCGATGTAGACGTGGCCTTCAAGCAGCGGCAGATCAGGCTCCGCAATCACGATCTTCGGCGGACACGACTGGTCGAGCGTACGCGCGACGGCGGGCGCGAAGCGCGCGGAAATGTGCTGGACGACGACGGTTGGAGGGCAGTCCGCCGAAAAGCCGCCGAGCAGGACTTGCAGCGCTTCGACGCCGCCGGTCGAGGAACCGATGGCGATCAGACGGGGGCGCTCGACCAGGGTGGGGCTGCGCGGTGCGGTTGAGGTGCGCGGCGGAGTGGGTGGCGGCGGGGCAGGACGCGTGACGAAGCGAACCTTGGAGGCATCGCGGATAAGGTCCGCCAGCTTGCCCTGATCGTCGAACGAGTAGCTGCCGGCGCCTTCGCTCTTGGCGTAGCAACTGACCGCACCGATCGCGAGCGCGCGCGCGGTGGTTTCGGCGCCTTCGTGGGTCGAGCCGGACACCACAATGACGGGCGTGGGGCGCAGCGCCATGATCTTTTCAAGGAAATCGAGCCCGTTCATGCCAGGCATCTCGACATCGAGCGTGACGACGTCGGGATCGAGTTCGCGGATCATCTGGCGGCCCTCTGCCGCATTGGCCGCTGCGCCGACGACGACGATATCGTCCTCGCGCTCGAACCGGGCTTGCAGGATCGCGCGCATCGTCGGCGAATCCTCGACGATGACGACCCGGATGGGCTTGCTCACTCGGCTCATGTCTCGCTCCGACGATAGATGGTGGGGCCCGCAGTGGCGAGCATCTGGAGCGCCGGGCCGGTCACGCGTTCGCTGTGGCCGACATAGAGCCAGCCGCCGGGCACCAGCGCCTCGGCAAAGCGCGCGACGAGGCGCTCCTTGGTGGGATTGTCGAAATAGATCATCACGTTGCGGCAGAAGATCACGTCGAACTGGCCCTGCATCGGCCAGGGGCCATGCAGGTTGAGCGTACGGAACCGTGCCAGCGACCGGACCGTGGGCGCGATCTCCACTTCGTCACCGGCAGGCACGGTCCAGGTGCGCGAAAGGGCCTCCGGCACGGCCTTCAGCTCCTCGCTGCGATAGCGCGCGGCTTCGGCCTTGCGCAGCGCGTGGGCGGCGATGTCGCTGGCGAGCAGGCGCACGTCACCGCGCGCGATGCGTTCGCCCGCGGTGCGGTCCGGCCCGAGCAGGGTCATCAGCAGCGACCAGGTTTCTTCACCGCTTGAACTGCCGGCGGACCACAGGCGCACTTTTCCGCCACGCGCGAGGTTGTCGACAAGGCCGGGGCGGACCTGGCTGGCGAAGTGCTCGAAGTGATGCGCCTCGCGGTAGAAGAAGGTGTGGTTGGTGGTCAGCGCCATGATCGCGCGGTTGCGCTCGGCGGCATCCTCGCGGATGCGCAGGATGTACGAACTGAACGTGGCGCAACCGGAATCGCGCACCAGCGGGGCGAGACGCGAATAGACGAGCATCGCCTTGCCCTCGGCCAGCACGATTCCCGCCTCGGCATGCGCGATCGCGCTCACCGCGGCGAAGTCGTCCGCGCTGTAGACGCCGGGGCTGATGCCCGGCAGCGTCTCGGCAGGGGCGAGCATGGCGCTCATGCAGCTTCCGCCAGCGAGGGGCCGGACAGGGACTGGCCGGAAAGGCTGCGCGCGACGAGGCTGTCGACATCGACGATGAGCGCGACCATGCCATCGCCGAGGATCGTGGCGCCGGAGACGCCTTCGACCGAGCGGTAATGCGTATCGAGGCTCTTGATCACGACCTGGCGCTGATCGCAGATGGCATCGACAAGCAGCGCGGCGCGCCCGGCGCCTTCGGTCTCGACCACGATGAGCACGCCTTCATGCGCTTGCTCGATGGCGCCCTGCGCGCCGACGGCGGCGTGGAGCGGGAGCACCGGGATGAACTTGCCGCGCACATTGATCATCGCGCGGTGGGCGCCGAGGCCCTGCACTTCTTCCTTGGTGGGGCGCAGGCTTTCGACGACGTTGGCTAGCGGGACAACCAGGGTCTGATCGCCCACATTGACGACCATGCCGTCCGAGATGGCGAGGGTGAGCGGCAGCGTGAGCGTGAAGGTGGTGCCGCTGCCGGGTTCGCTGTCGATAGTGATGCGGCCGCCGAGTTCCTTCACGTTCTGGCGGACGACATCCATGCCGACGCCGCGGCCGGAGATGTTCGAGACCTGCTGCGCGGTGGAGAAACCGGGCGCAAAGATCAGGTGGTCGATCTCCTCCTTCGAAAGCTGCGCATCGGCTGCGATCAGGCCCTTTTCGACGGCCTTGGCAAAGACGCGGTCGCGGTTGATGCCCGCGCCGTCGTCGGCAATGCGGATGAGGATGCGGCCCGAGCGGTGCTCGGCGGACAGGGTGAGTGTGCCTTCGGCGGGCTTGCCCGCGGCGATCCGCGCCTCGGCGCTTTCGATGCCGTGGTCGACCGCGTTGCGGATGAGGTGGGTGAGCGGTTCGCCGAGGCGTTCGATCACGGTCTTGTCGAGTTCGGTGCTTTCGCCCGAGACTTCGAGGCGGACGTGCTTGCCGGTGCTGGCGGTGAGTTCACGCAAGATACGCGGCACGCGGCTGAACACCGAGCCGATCGGCTGGGCGCGGATCGACATGGCCGATTCCTGGATGTCGCGCGTCAGGCCTTCGAGTATCGTGAGCTCTTCCTTCACCGCGAGGCCATCGCCGGCGAGGCGCTGCGCCATCATTGCCTGCGCGATGACGAGTTCGCCGACTGCGTCGATCAGCTTGTCGAGCTTGCCGAGTTCGATGCGTATCGACTGACCGAGCGCGGGGGGCGCGGGCGGAGCAGCAGCAGGCGCCGGTGCTGCTGCTGCTGCTGCTGCGACGGCGGGTGCGGCGGCGGCTGGCGCGGCAACAGGTGCGGGCGCAGGTGCGGGCCGGACTGGCGGCATCGGCGCGTCGCCCCCCACGGCGAGGCCGCAGTCGTCGCCGACAAATTCGAAGATCTCGCGCGCTGTGCCCTCGCTGACATCGGCGTCGAGCGCGAACGTCCAGCCAAGGTAGCCGGTGCCGGGATCGAGCGTATCGAGCAGCGGGACGCTGCCGCAATCGCATTCGATGCAGCGCGCGCCGAGGCCGGCCAGTTCGCGCAGGAGGAGCAGCGGCTCGCCGCCGTTCCGCATGGCGCCGGCGTGGGGGCGGACCTTGAGCAGCCAAGAAGGCGCGGGGGCGGGAGCGGGTTCAGGCTCGGGCGCTCCCATCGCGCCGGTGATGTCATCGAGCATGGCATCGAAGTCGAAGGGATCGCTGCCTTCTTCTTCCTCCACGGCGGGAGCTACCGGCGCAGCGGCGACCGGGGCGGGGACAGCCGGAGCTGGCGCAGTTCCCGCGTTGGCGGCCTGCGCGGCAGTCAGTTCGGCGAGCAGGCCCACGTCATTGGGCACGTCGACAAGCCCGCGCGCGGCGCCAACGTGATCGCTCAGCGTATCAAGCGCGCGCAGGAGGAGATCGACGAGCGGCTCGGTGATCGGCACCGCGCCTTCGCGCACGTCGGAAAGCAGCGTCTCGAACGTATGGGTGAATGCCTGCAGCGCGACATAGCCGAAGGCGCCTGCGCCGCCCTTGATCGAATGGACGGCGCGAAACACGGCGTTGACCGTATCGCTGTCCTGGGTGCCGGCCTTGCAGGCAGCGAGCCCGCTTTCGGCCGCCGCCAGCGATTCCTCGCACTCGGCAAAGAAGATGGCCTGGATTTCTTCGGCGTTCATGCCGCCGCTCCGTCGAACAGTTCCGCCTCAAGGCCGAGCTGGCGGGCGGTTTCGCGCAAATGGTCCGATGGCTCGATCACCGCGCCATCGCCGGTGCGGCGCGCGCTGACGAGGAGCTGGAGCATGGTCTGCCCGATCTGCGTGCAATCGCGCGCATTGATATGGAGCGCGCCCGAACCGAGCCCGGCCACCATTTCCGGCAGCAGGGCCTCGGCTGCGGCGCGGTCGCACCGGGAGGGCAGGGTGATCGTCGGCATAGAGGCGGGTTCCCTCGCTGGCCCCCGATCCGGGAGCACGCTTTCCCGTCTGGCTTAGTCGGCAAGCGGCAAAGGTCGCCTTGCCTGGGGTTTACGGTGAGATACTTAACGGCCCGAGGAGAAATTGCAGGGAGGAGGCGGCGTATCACCCAGCCGAAGCAGCGCCCACAGGCGGCGCGCCAACAGGAAGGTAAGCCTCCCCATGCACGAAGCCCGGGTCCTCGTGGTCGACGATTCCGCCGCGATGCGCGCGCTCTTTTCCGATATCCTCGACGAGGCGAAGAACGTCCGCGTGGTGGGCGTGGCAGCGAACGCCGGCGCCGCGCGCGAACAGATCGCCGAACTGAAGCCCAACGTGATCACGCTCGACGTGGAAATGCCGGGCATGAGCGGGATCGAGTTCCTTGCGGAGATCATGGAGACCAATCCGCTGCCAGTGGTGATGCTCTCCAGCCTGACGCAGGCGGGCACCGAAACCTCGCTCAAGGCCTATGAACTGGGCGCCGTGGAATGCTTCCCCAAGCCGCTCAAGGCGACGCCCGAACAGTTCAGCAAGACGGTCGGCAAGCTCGGCAAAATCGTGCTCGCCGCGGCCAACAGCAACGTGCACGACCGCAAGGGCCGTGCCGAGCAGAAGGCCGCCGCCGATGTGCCCTTCACGTGGAACGGCCATATCGCGGCGTTCAGCGCCTCGATGGGCGGGATCGACGCGCTGACGACGATCCTGAGCGGTTTTCCTGCCAACTGCCCGCCGACGGTGGTGTGCCTGCAGGCCGAGCCGATGGTGGTCGAGACCTTTATCAAGCGGCTCGATACCGATCTCAAATGCAACGTGCGCGCCGCGAAGGACGGCGCCAACCTGACCCCCGGCACGATCCACATCGCCGCCGATCCGGATCGCCACGTGGTGGTCGAACCCGGCCAGCCGCCGCGCATCCGCCTGATGGAGCGCGATCCGGTCGACGGCGCGCGTCCTTCCGCCAACCTCCTGTTCGGCTCGATCGCGCGCGGTGCGGTGCCGGCAGTGGGCGCGGTGCTGACCGGCATGGGCAGCGACGGCGCCCGCGGCCTCAAGCTGATGCGCGACGCCGGGCAGGACACCCTGGTGCAGGACCGCGCGACCGCGATGGTCGCCGAGGCGCCCAGCGCCGCCATCGAAGCCAGCGCCGCCGCGCGTGAAGTCGGCCTCGCCGATCTGGGCGCCGCCGTGCTTAAGGCCTGCGCGATCGGCTGACCGGCCCGACGACTTACCCCTGAGGCGTTCATCGCCCGTAACGCCCCTCTGGCCCGGAGCCGTCTGGCGCGGTTCCGGGCCGTTTTTTGGTGCTCGGCTGCCGGCGGTCCCGGGGTTACGGCCGCGGCAAGGGTATCGGCGATTTCGCCGGCGTTCCAACCGGCGGGAGTGGTTTCGGCACAAGGGGAGCGGCGGGTTGCGTCGCCAACCTGTCCTTCAGATAGTCGACGGCCGCCTGCAACTGGGCATCACTGCCGGTGAACGAGGCATGCGGCGGATTGTCGACGACGATATCAGGTTCCACACCCCACCCCTCGATCAGCCATTCGCCATCGAGCCGGTACTGCGCAAACTCCGCGATACGCGCGATCCCGTTGTCGGTGAGCGTAGGGCGGCCGGTCAGCCAGATGCCCGCCCCGGCAGTGCGCTGTCCGATCAGCGGTCCAATTCCGAGGGACTTGATTCCGGCTGCAAAGGTTTCGCCATCGGAATAGGTCTGCTCATCGATCAGCACCGCGATCGGTCCGCGATAGGCGCCTTGCATGTTGGTATAGGGCTTGCCGCCGGGTGCTGCCCAGAAGGCCCAGGCGCGGCGCAGCAGAGCCCCGATGACCATGCTGTCGACATTGCCGCCGTTGTTGTCGCGCACGTCGATGATCATCCCCTCGCGCTCGGACTGGCCATAGAAATCGCGGGCGAATTCGGCGACATCATCTTCGACCATCGCGGCGAGCGCGACATAGCCGATCTTCCCGCCCGAGAGCCGGTCGACCGCCGCGCGGGTCCGGATCACCCGGTCGCGATACTCCGCGCCGATCTCGGCCACGAACGACACCGGCTTGATGATGGCGGAGCGTGCCACCCCGCCCCGGGTGAGATCGAGCCGCACTTCCTGTCCGACCTTGCCTGCCAGCGCGCGCGCGACATCGGCCTGGCTCGCGATGGCCGCACCGTCGATGCGGACAATCACGTCCCCTTCGCGGACATCGACGCCGGGCCGCTTGAGCGGAGAGCGCAGGGCGATGATATCGGGATCCGAATCGTTGATTTGCGTGATCCGCATGCCCCCGCCCGCATTGGCGGCGAGGCGGGCGCCGAGATAGCCCATATCCGGATTCTTGCTGTCGACAGGAACTTCGCCGGGGCCGATCTGGCTGTGGAGGATGCCGAGCGACCACGACATTTCGGAGAGGATCGCGTTCAATTCCGCGCGGTGGCCGATGCGCGCCACGAAAGGCTCCAGCCGGGCGCGCACCGCGTTCCAGTCCACGCTGCGCAGCTTGGGATCATAGGCAAAATCGCGGTGCAGACGCCAGGCATCGAGAAACATCTGGTGCCATTCCTCGCGCGGGTCGATCTGCAAGCGCCAGTCGGCAAGGCGCACGCGGTTCGGATCCAGCTTTTCGGGCAGTTTCTCGCCGGCGGGAACGAGCAGCAGCGCCAGCGTTTCGGGCGGCCCGGTGACGAGGAAAACGGTCTTGCGGTCCGCCGAAAGCGACGCGCCGAGGACCGACTTGGCGAAGGTCTCGATCTTGGGATCATCCTTGCTGATGGCAATCGAGATGAGTTCATCTTCGCCGCGCATGGCAAGCAGATGCTTTTCGGCGACCAGCAGGGAACCGGTGATGCCGGTGGCGCCGGGCACCTTGTAGAGGCGCGCGGCGAGGCCATCCATCACCACGTTCGCAGGGGCAGGCTTCTTGCCCTTCCGGTCTGCCTTGCCCTCGTCGGCCTTTGCCTTGTCCGGCGTGGCTGCGTTGCTGGTCGCGGCGCTGTCGTCAGAGGCGGGTTTGGCAGCAGCCGTCAGTTCGGTATCGACGCTGAAGGGAAAATCGGCGGCGGGATCGAGTTGGACCGCGTAGATTTCGCCGCGGTCCGGGAAGGAAACGCCCATGTTGCGGTCACCCCAAGGGTTGCCGGGACGAGGATCGAAATTGCGCTCCGAGACGAAATAGAGCCAGCGCCCGTCGGCCGAGAAGGCCGGCGAGGTGTCGTTGTATTTGCGCGAGGTGGCTTCCACCCGGCGCCCGTCGGACAGGGATTGCACCACGATCACGCCGCGCGGGGCCGCGCCGCCGTCCTGATCTTCCGAATAGGCGATGGTGCGCCCGTCAGGCGAGAAGCGCACATCGGCAAACGGCTGGTCGCTTCCCGCCTTGTTCTGCGCGAGCAGGGTCACGGCACCGCTCGCGACGTCGAGCTTCTGGAGGCGCGCGGCCTTGTCGGCGAAGACGATGGTCTTGCCGTCCGGCGACACCTCGAAATTCCAGATATGGCTGGCGTAGTCCTTGATGATGGCAACGGGCGGTCCGGAGCCGTCTGCGGGCATGCGGAACACCCCGCCGGCGAGGTCCTTGTCAAGGAGCAGAAACACCGTCTTGCCGTCGGGCGAGACTTGCGCCTGGCGCGCGCGGGCATCGAGCGGAACCGGCAGTTCGACGCGGCGCCGATCCCTGGGAAAACCGAGCGCAACGCGGCCGCGCGCGGTGACGGCGACGCTTTGCCCGGACGGGGCGATCGTCGCGCCGGTGAAGAAGCGCAGCGGCTTGTCGAGCGCGCGCACGCGGGTTTGCGCCCGATCGGTGATGATCTGCAGATCAAGCTTGCGCAGCGCCTTGTCGGCGAGGCCGAAGACGTAGATGTCGGCCCCGTTCTGCAGGAAGATCCGGTCACCGTCGAGGCTGGCCTGCCGGATCGGGAAGGGCATCGTATCCGATTCCCGGCGCACCCCTGAGCCATCTTCCGCGACGGACCAGATGGCATCGCCGCCGCTCTGGTCGGAGACGAAATAGATGCGGCCTCCATGCGCCATCGGCATGCTGACAGGACCGTCGAAATCGGCGAGCAGACGGACCGCCTCGGCACTAGTGCCGAGCTCCCAGCGCCACAACTGACCCATCCCGCCGCCGCGGTACTGGACGGCGTTGTCATTGCTGGTGCCGATGCCCCGCCGCGTGAAGAACAGCGTCCGGCCATCGCTGCCGAAGGCGGCATCCTGCACCCGGGCCAGCGGGATCGCCACCGGATCGCCGCCGCGCGGATCGACGCTATAGAGGACCTGGGTGAAACCGCCCTTCTCGAGCCGAGAGAGGAACAGGACTTTTCCGTCGGGAGTCCAGCCGATGGTGCGGACGCCGCCGCCGGCAAAGGTGAGCCGGCGCGGCGCGCCGCCGGCCAGCGGCATCACATAGATATCCCCGGCGCTGTCGTAGGCAGCGTTGAACGCGATCTGCTGTCCGTCGGGTGAAATGCGGGGATAGCTTTCCTCCTCGAGGTGATTTGTCAGGCGAATGGCCGTGCCGCCGCTGGTTTCCGCGCGCCACAGGTCGCCCTCGCTGGCGAAGACCAGCGTCTCGCCATGCGCGACGGGATACTGATAGAAGCCCGAGTCGGCCCGTGCCGCAAAGGACAGTATCGCGGACCACAGCGCGGCCGAAATGATCGCCGCTTGACGCAAGAATTTCACCGATTTACCCCGGGCTACTTTGCCGAGAAGCTGCCATTACTGCGCCGCATTTGCAAGGTGATCGCAAACAGCCGTGAACTCGCCGTGCCCCGTGACGGTTGGGGCAAGGCAGCCATCGCGGCGCTCAGCCGGCCGCCGTGCCCAGCATCGCCTCGCGGATGTCGAGCAGATCGGTGCGGATCGTTTCCAGCTGCCGTGCATCGAAACGCAGCGCGTTGTCGAGGATCGTGCGGCGGGCGGCCTGGTAGAGCTGGAGAAGGGGCGCGCCGACGGGGTTCGAGCTGTCCACGCCGAGTTCCAGCGCGGTGATCGCCGCGACGGCGCGGGTGAGTGCGGCGCTCTTGGCGGCATTGTCGCAGTGCTCCTGCGCATAGATCGCGCGGCCGAGCGAGCCGGCGGCTTGCTCGAGGCACAGCGCGACGAGCTGGAGCGAGCTGGCGCCCTTGACGCGTGCATCGAAATCGACGCGGCGGTAGGTCTCTCCGGGATCACGGCTCAGCAGCATCAGTTGTTCTTCCCGTTCCACGCATCGACCTGCGCCTGCAGGAACGACAGCGTCGATTTAGAGTCGGTGAGATTGGTGTTGAGCTTGGCAAAGCGCGAGACGAGGCGCTGGCGCAGATCTTCCTGCTTGGTGGCAAGATCGCTCTTCTGCGCGCCGAGTGTCGTCTGAAGCTTGGTCAGCCGCGCGATCGAGCCGCCCAGCGAAGAGGGATCACTGGTCGATCCGACGGCGCGGGAAAGCTTGTCGAATGTGGCGAAGACGCCGTAGAGCCCGTTGGTGAACATGGCTCCGGTGCCGACCGGATCGCGCGCAAGCGTCGCGGAGAGGCGGCTGGTGTCGAGCGCGAAAGTGCCGTCGCGGTTGGTCTTCAGTCCAAGGTCCGCGAGCGTGGTGGGGGCGCCGGTGGAGTTTGCGGGCATGATCTGGGTGCTGGCCAATGTGGCCAGCTGGCGGCGCAATGCGCGCGCGCCGGGATCGTTGTTGAGCGTGCCGCTGGTGGGATCGGTGTCCTTGTTGAGTTCGGACATCATCTCGTTGAGTGCGGAGGTGAGATCCTGCATCGCACTGGTGATGGCGCTGCCGGGATCGCTGTAGCTGATCGTGGTGGGATTGCCGGTGTTGGTGCCGGTGAGTTTCAGCGAGAGACCCGGGGCGGCATCGGGGATCATGTTGGTGGGCGAGGTCCGGGCAACGCCGTCCAGCCTGAAGGCTGCATCCGATGCGGCTGCGGTGAGGCGGCTGGTATCCCCTGCGGGGGTCCAGGCGAGCGCCGCCAGACCGGGTTCGGTGGGACTTTCGGTCGCCTCCAGCACGAAGGCATTGGCGGCGCCGTCCTGACCCTTGAGCACGAGCTGCGCGCCGCTGGCACCTGTGGCGACATAGGCGGTAACGCCAGCTCCGGCGCTGTTGATGGCGGCGGCAACCGTATCGAGATTGGCACCGGTGGGAATGGTGATGTCGACTTGCGCGCGGGCGGCATCCGGCGTGAAGCCGGTGCCGGAGATCGTGCCGAAGCGCACGGTGAGCGTACCCGCGCCGACCGGGGTGGTGTTGCTCGTGACGGCAGGCGAGACGAGGGTCTGCGCCCGGGCAAGCGAGGTGACTTCGAGGGTGGTGGTGCCCCGGCCAGTGGCGGCCCCCTTGCTCACTTGCGCGACCGAGGCATTGGCGATCTGCGGCGTGGCGGCAAGATCGCCGGTGCGCACACGGTCACCCAGCGAGGAGGCAAGGCTGGAGATCATGCCTCTGAGCGTGGAGGCGGAGGAGATCTGCGTGGTGATCCGGTCCGTCTTCGCGTTGATCTGATCGAGCCGCGCTGCAAACTGCGCCGTGGCCAGCTGCTCGGCGAGCCCGGTCATGTCGATCCCGCTGCCACCTCCGAGCGCGGAGATGAGACTGGCGGTGGCTGAGCCGGACGATGTAGCGGAGGTGGTAGCCATGGTTTTCAGAACGGCTGATCGGGGACGGGCTTAAGCCGCTTCGGGTCGGCCTTCGGCGTCGAACCGCAGTTCCAGCGGGACATCGACCTGCGGCTGCGGTGGCGCATCGCCGCGCTTCAGCGCAAGGACGAAGGCGAGGACGGCGGCGACGGCGGCGTAGAGTTCCTCGCGGATCATCTGGTTCTCGCGCGTGGTGAAGTAGACCGAGCGTGCGAGCGCGGGAGACGAGAGCGTGGGAACGGCCATTTCCGCCGCCATTTCGCGCATCGCCAGCGCCTTCTCGCCACGTCCTTTGGCGAGCACGACGGGGGCGGGGGCCTTGTCCGGATCGTAGGCGAGTGCGACGCTGAAGTGGGTCGGGTTGGTGATGACGAACTGGGCTTCCTTCATCGCCGAAGCGAGCCCGCCCATCGCGATCTGGCGCTGGCGCTGGCGGATTGCCGCCTTGCGCTCGGGCGAACCTTCGCTTTCCTTGCTCTCGTCCTTGAGGTCTTGCAGCGACATGCGCAGACGCATCATCCGCCGCAGATACTGCACCGGATAATCGACCAGCGCGATGACGACGAGCCCGCCGCCGAGCGCGTAGAGCAGGGCGAGCAGGGTGTCCCAGCTGTAGGCGAGTTGCCCGCGCAGTTCGCCGTTACCAAGGCCGACGATCGCGGGGAGGCGGCCCTTGACCCACAGATACGCGATCGTGCCGAGCAGCAGGAGCTTGGCGAGGCCCTTGCCGAGCTCGATCCAGCCATGCGGGCCGAACATGCGCTTGAGGCCGGACAGCGGATTGAGGCGCGAGGCCTTGGGGGCGAGATTGCCGCCGACCCAGCGGCCCTCACCAAGGCCGAGCTGCGAGACGAGGGCAGCGCCCATGAGGACTGCTCCAAGGGTGAGCACCGGCGGCAGCGCAGTGATGAGGGCCGCGGTGATCAGCGGCGTGGCGTCGAAATGATCGAGGCTGGCGCGGTCCCACGTAAGGCCGGTACGCGCGGTGCGGCTCATGCTGTCGAGCAGCCACGGGCCGGCGAATTGCAGCCATGCGGCGCTGGCGAGGACGCCAATGGCGATGCCCAGTTCGCGCGGGCGCAGGACGTCGCCGTTTTTGGCGGCATCTTTCCGGCGTTTCTCGGTTGGGGCAAAAGTCTTTTCGCCCGGTGTTTCCTCAGCCATTCTTCGGGCTTACCAATTGCGCCGACTGGGTGACGGCGGTGAGCGAAAGGTCGCTCAGCTTGTCGGTGAGCAGCGGTGCAGTGAGAATGAGCGCTGCGATACCGGCAAGGACGCCAGCGGGCAGGCCTAGCGCGAGGAGGTTGAGGCTGGGCGCCGAGCGGCTGATCACCCCGGTCATGACCTGCACCAGCAGCAGCAGCAGCGTGACGGGCAGCGCGATGGCGAGCGCGGCTGTGACCATCTGCGTCCCGAAGCTGGCGACCAGCAACATGCGGTCTGGCGTGAACCAGGCGGAGCCAGGGGGGAAGGTCTCGTAGCTCTGCACGATCAGCGCGAACCACGTGAGATGCGCGCCGAGGCCAAGGAAGAGCACGGTCAGGAGGACCGAGAAGTATTGTCCCATGACCGGCGAATGGGCGCCGCTGACGGGGTCGGCAGTGGCGGCGATGCTCATGCCCATCGAGCCGCCGATCACTTCCGCAGCCATCAGCGGCGCGGCGAAGCTCCACTGGAGAACGAAGCCAAGCGAAAGGCCGATCAGGATTTCCTGCGCGGTGATCAGGAGGCCAGAGAGCGTGAACAGGGCCGGCGGGGGGGCGACCGGGGTCCAGGCGCAGACCATCACGGCGACGGCACCCGCAAGGCTGACACGAAGCTGCGTCGGCACGGAGTTGGCGCCGAAAAGCGGGGCGGCAAGGAGCGCGGCGCCGATCCGCGTCATCACGAAGATCATGCGCCAGAATTCCGCCTCCAGCGCGCCGAAACCGAAGTGGAGGGCGATCATGAGGTTTGCCCCCCTCCCCGGCGGGGAGGGGATGGGGGAGGGGGTACGGCGCTGGCGTGGTCGCGGGACTGGCGGGCCGGGG